>DATJKY010000366.1:0-10783 GCA_035490955.1 Terriglobia bacterium
CTGCCACGTTTCGAGTCCTGTTTGTCTTGGTGGTGCTAGCTCATCACCGTCGACGTGTGCTGCACTTCAACGTGACGGAGCATCCGACGGCCTTGTGGACCGGGCAGCAGATAATCGAAACCTTTCCGGAAGATACCGCACCCCGTTACCTGTTGCGCGACCGGGACAAAATCTATGGCGAGGAGTTTCGGCAGCGAATCCGAGGCTTGGGTATGGAGGAGGTCCTCTCCGCGCCGGCCAGCCCCTGGCAGCGGGCGTATGTGGAGAGGCTGATCGGATCCATTCGACGAGACTGCTTAAACTGCGTGATCATTCTGGGAGAAAGGCATCTCCGGGCCATCCTGAAAAGCTACCTGCATTATTATCACCGGAGCCGGACTCACTTAGCGCTAGGCAAAGATGCGCCTGAGCCCAGGATGGTTCAACCACCGGAACTCGGGGGTGTGGTGGAACTGCCTGAGGTCGGCGGCCTCCATCATCGATACGAGCGGCGTAGCCACCTCGTCCTGTCGGCAGATTAACACCTTACGCCTCGCGAAGATTTGGCAGGCGAACCAACCGATCCGTCGTTCCGCCGAGAAGATCACATCAGCGGACTTCATTCTCGAGATCGAGCCCAAAAGGACATCAAGCGGGAAAATTTCACCACCGCGAAGTTTTGGCGAACCACAGGGTAGCGGAAGATCTGCGCAATTGGGGCAAGTACCACGTCACCGCGAATCCCGAGGGTGTTGACCTCACCATGAGCGCCATCGAACCGGAAAACGAGACCAAATACGGTCTTAAGAAAGGCGTTCCGCAACCGAAAAAGCAGCACCCCGGACCTCCGGTGCTGTCCATCAAGGTAGCCGATTGGGTGACAAACCAGATACTCTGGGATGTCCAGCTGCTCGACCGCAAACCCAAGAATGAAGAGCCTGAGTCGCCATCGGGTCCACATTCGAGCCTCCTCGCACGCGGACTCAAACCTGAGGAAATTGCACAAGCGGTGACTCAAATGCTTCGCCAATACGTAGAACAACTGGAGAGGCCAAGCAATAGGCAGTAGGCGGAAGAAGGGTGAAGGGTAAGGGGATTCCGGGGTCTGCAGCAGGTTGGACTTAGTCCGACGCGCGGGCCGCTGTCGATGCTCGGAATGACGGGGTCAAAATCGCCGAATTGCGAAGAATCTCCACCTCTGCAGTACAGGTGGCCGAGTGCCGGTCATCAGCGTGCTTCCTCTAGCCAGACCGCCACCCCTTTCTTGATCTCCGGGATGACGCAGGCTACCCGACCTGCTTCCGGGCGGCAAGTGAGTTGCTGAACCTGACCCAAGAAAGGAAGCGCATAGACTTTACTGTCCGGTGGGGCTGCGAAGGAGATCCTGGCATCTCTTTCCGGAGTCTGCTCGGCGCTCTCCCCCGACTTCAACCCCTTGAAATCGGCCATGAACACGTGAGTCTTGCCGTCGACGCTCGCGATTGCGGTTGAAACGAAGGGTGACGCGTCGATTTCCACCGAGGGACGGGAGGTTGAAAGCGCGGAGATTTCCTTGAGGAACTCCAGCCGGAGTTGGTTGAAGGTCCCGTTCCGGTAGTCGTCCCCGTTGGCATATTCGTTGAACTCCCTTTCGAGCATATCGTAGTACTGCCTGCCCGGACACTCGGGCTTGTAGATAAGTTTTGGAGAAGAAACTTGATTTCCGCTCGGACCCGTGATTCCAAGCAGCTTATGAAGCGGGTTTTCTAGCTGTGCCCTGCGTTGCTCGTCGAACCTGGCCGTTTCCCCTGTGATCATGAGAGCCTTCCCGGATCGCACCGACACGCGAAGGGAGTTGAGTTCTGCTGCGCTGAGGCACTTGACGTCGGGAAGGATGAGGAGGTCACCGGAGAAGCTCTGCAAGTTTCTGGGCGTGACGACTTGAAATTCCCTATGGGACTGCAAAAGGAGGAGCATCACGCCACGATAAGAACGGACGAACTCTTCAGGAAAGTAATTGCGAGTGCTGGGCGAGAAATACACCCCGACCGGCTGGATGGGCTTTCGTGGCGAATAGAAAGTTTTTTCGTGCTCGGCTATCCACTTGAAGGCCTCTTTCCGTGTTGCCCAGTCATTGGAGCCCGACATGACATGTCCTTTTGCGTCCCACGCGTTGGCGCCCGCCATCACCTCCGATAGGAACAGATTCTTCATCGCCTCAGCGGGACTGACCTGCCTTTCACCATCCCAGGAATAATTCAGTATCCAGGAAGCTTTGTCTTCGGCGAAGGAGCGGAAGGAGTACATCCCGACCATGTAGCCGAACCAATCGAGAGGACTTCTGGACGCGGCCATGTGGTTGCCGCCACCGTACTCGTATTCGTGGGCAATAACATCCACCACCGGATAGAGCTCGAAGACATCGGCACCGACCCGAGGAGCGCTCTCCTCAATGCCGGGATAGATCTCGGCAACAGTTTTGCACTTGGGGTTCACGGATTTGACGTTGCGGTCAATCTCTTTCATGAAGTCGGTAATCGCCTGGATTCGGAAATTGATCCATTGGATGAACCCGGGATCACTGTAGTCTCCGATTCGGACGTTGTGCCTGGCATCCAGGCCGGACTTTTTCTTGAAAGCGGCAACAGTGTACTCATCGAAGCTCGCCCAGCTTTTCTCCCAGCCCTCGAAATGTGTCATCCAGTAGGGGATATCCACATAAACGCCGTCGATCCCGGTGGCCGCGACCTGCCGCACACGCTCCATATAGATCTTGCGCCAGGGGAGCGCAAACGGGCTGATCCAGACATCCTCGTCGCCCAGGGCGATCCAGAAAGCAGTGCCCCCGCCGAACACGGCCGGCTCGCCGGTGATTTTGCGCTGCACCCAGTCAGGATGGTCCTTAAATAACGAGTGCGGAGTTTGCGCGGCGTGCGCGGTGATGCACTCGAGGCCGGCAATGTAGACGAAGGCGCGATTCCCCGCAGCGTGGGCCCTGTCTGCTACCGCCCGAATCGCCTTTAGTTTCTCAGTTGGATCGAGAAAACTCTCATAGCGACCGGGGATGTCATTGTCCGTTTCGATGCCGAAGACGTAAGTTTCATTGGCGCTCTCGATGATGCGGTCCACATGATCCAGGCTGAGCCCGTAGCCACCGATGCGCACCCAGTGAGTCCAGTCTTGCGCCGTCAGGGGTGCCAGCACAAAAACCTGGCCGAACAGGGCAACGATCGAGAACCGTCGCAGTTGCCTTATCACACAAGCTTCTCCAATGATGGCTTCGAAGCAACGGTACCCTTCACGACGTCAATCTGTGGCGACGCGGTTCGGTTTCGCCCGCTCAAAACTCGAACCGCAGGCCAAACTGCCCGTAGCGGGGAGGCGCTAGAGTCGAAGAGACTTGGCCGAAGGTCGAGTCACCGTAAAGTGTATCAGGAATGGCGAATCGCGGCGTGTTGGTGAAGTTGAAGAAGTCGGCGCGCACTTGAAGACTCATGCTTTCCCGCAGCCTAATGGTTTTGTAGAACGCAAGGTCCATACTGTGGATGCCGTTCGACCGTAGGGTGGAGAAATAGCGCGGAGCGTCTCCGGGCTGATTGTAACCAGGAAAAGCAAAGCAGGCCGAATTGAACAGGCTGGCGCCGGTGGCGGCTGCTTCGTGAAAGCTGATGCCGCTCGATGGGTTGCACGTGACGTTCGGTCGTTGGTTGCCGTCGGCAAGGTACCCCTGGGACATGGCAATAGCCATCGGCTGGCCGCTCTGCTCGGTAAGGATTGTAGAGACGTTCCATCCGCCGAGAAAGCCGTCCAGAACCCGGTTCATGTCGCGACCAATCCAAAGGCCACGACCGACAGGCAACTCGAGGACCGCGGCGACCGCCAGGCGCTGCGGGGCATCGTTGGCGCTGACGGAGTACTCGGCGCGCAGGTTGTCGAGCTGCTGCGGGTTGCCGTTGTTCAGGAGACCAACGAAGGCATTAGCGCCTGTCGACGAGTCGTCGATCGCTTTAGCAATCGTGTAGTTGCCCTCCAGGCTGACGTAGTGGCTGGCGCGCTTCTGGAAGCGAATCTGTAGCGAGTTGTACCAGGAGTTCGCTACCAGCTCCGGAAGTCCTTCAAAGTCGCCGTTGAACTGCGGGAACGGCCGAAGCAGGTTAATCAAGGGGATCTGGGGATTGTTGTAAATACTGTCCGGCAGATTGAAGGTGGTTCCGGGTGTCGTGCAGGTCGAGGTGTTAGGATCGAAGACCGAACAAAACATTGGCTGGAACGGATTGTTCACCGTATTGTAGAGCTGCGTGTTGAGGTCGACGGTGTTGAACTGCTTGGATATCGACGAAGCGATGAAGTCCCGGTTACGGGTGCTTGAGTATCCTCCAAAAGGCAGACGGGTGCTGCGATTGGCGGAGTAGTCTACCCCGACGACGATCTGCCCACGAAACATCCGTTGCACACCTAGACTCCATTGGTAGATGTTGGCGTTTAGGGCCGCAGTGTTGCCCAAGTCGTTGCCGTTGCCGTATCCCCACTCGGCGAGAGGCCCATACTGGGTCCCCTCGGGCGCTGGCAGCCCCGCCGGGAAAGGGTTCTCGAGTGTGGCGTAGCGTGTCTGAAAGTTATCTAGGGTGAAGTTGATCGCTCCGTCCTTTCGGAATGCTGTGCCTGCGTATTGGAAGTTGGTGGCCACGCTCATCCCGTAGTAGATGCCCGCTCCGCCCCGGATCACGGTGTTCGGTGTCAAGGCATAGGCGAAGCCTACACGAGGGGCGAAGTTATTGCGATCCACCGGAACGTGGCGATCACCCGGCCCCGCATAAATGGTGATTCCCTTCAAGGTCGGCCCCAGCGGTAAGCCGGACAAATTGATGCCGGGCACCAAGCCAGGCAGCACCGCCGGCACAGGGTTGGGCACACCGCTGTCGCCGCCGAAATCGCTGAATTGGATGCGATTGAAGCGCTCGGTGTAGGGTGTGCTCCACTCATAGCGCAGGCCCAGATTCAACGTCAACTTACTCGTCACCTTCCAGTCGTCCTGCACAAAGAAGCCCGTCTCAACCGATTTGTTGGCGACGGCGGGGTAGATGGCGATGCCACCGTAGTCGCCCATGCCCACCAGCAAATCGGCAAACGGGTTTCCCTGAACGGGATTAAACGCGCCGATCACCTGCTCGGTAACGGACTGGGCAAAGTGGAAGTAACCGGTCGGATAGCTGGGCTGCTGGAAATTGTTAAAGAAGGGACGCTGTTCGCCGCCAAACTTGAAGGTGTGTCGTCCCCGCATATGCGTCAGCGTCGCAGCGTACGCCCACAGCGTATGTGCAAAATGAGTATCCACGCAGCATTGGTCGTACAGCGAAGTCCAGGGGGAATCCATCAGAAGCCCCGGCATGCGTACGATGCCGTTGGCGGTGTTCAAAATGGAGGGGAAGCCGTAATCGACCGGGTTGGGGTAATTGGTGTAGCCCGGCCCGAAGACGCGATCGACCGCCAGCCGCGCGCTCAACAAGGTAGTGGGCCGGATGTTCCAGTCGTACTCGAGCGAGGCGTTATTGACGGTCGTCAAGTAGTTCGTGCCGTCGTTGAACTCGCCGTCACCGAAAACCAGGGGTGTGGAACTGGAGCCATGAGCATGGCTAAAGCGGCCAGAAAGATGCATCTGGTCGCTAAATTGGTAGTCCAGTTTGGCGTCAAACTGCAACGATTTGCTGGGCGCGGGTACACTGGTCCGGAAATTGTTGGTGCCGTCGGGGTTGCCCGGCTGGTTGGGAAGAGGGTAAAGGTTGATGACCTGCTTGCCCACCGGATCCATCCACTGTGAACCAATGATGTTTCCCTGAAAGGCAGCGCGCGTTCCGTCGCTCACCTGCAGCGGATTGAAGATCAGGTCCGGAACAAGATTCCCAGAGTTGGGATCCACAATCTGGGTGCCGGAAAAGTCGCCCATCCGTTCAGCAGGCGTTGGTACGGTGGCAAGAATTTGGATGGGAGACGTGTCGATGACGCGCTCGAAATCAACGAAGAAAAAGGCTTTGTTCTTGCGGATGGGCCCACCCAGTGAGGCGCCGTACTGGTCACGCTTGTGCTCCGCGCGGGGAATCCCGCTCGCATTGTTAAAGAAATCGTTGGCGTCCAGCCACGTACGCTGGCCAAACCACCAGGCGCTGCCATGTAAAGCGTTGGTCCCGCTTTTGAGCGCCATGTTGACAACGGTGCCTCCGTTGTTGCCGAACTCCGCGGAGAAGCTATTGCTCTGCACTTTGAATTCCTGAACCACTTCCACGGATGGTTCATAGTAGACGTTGCTGGTAGCGCCTTCACCCTGCTCCGGAGCACTAATTGGGGCTCCGTCCATGCGGATCTCGGCCGTGGCGTTGCGCTGGCCGTTCGATACGAAGTTGGTTCCTGTCGGATAATTGTCTGTGATGCCGGACCCTGTAGTTTCCGTCACTCCCGCATTCAGAAAGACAAGCCCAAAGAAGTTTCGGCCTGGTAAAGGAATCTGGCTCACCATGTCATTACCGACGTCGGTGCCCAGGGAGGGGCCTCCGGTGTCGAGGAGGGGAGCAGCCTCGGTGACTTCCACTCTAGCGGCGACTCCGCCCAGCTTGAGAGCCAAATTAAGTGTCGCCTCCTGGTCCACCTGTAGTACCAAGTCCTTCCGCTCCGTCGTCCGAAAACCTTGCGCTTCAACCTTGATGGTATAGCTGGAGGGCCGGAGTCCGGGAAAGAGGTAGTTGCCGCCGGAATCGGTCTTCGCTGAGCGCGTGATATTCGTGCCGTTCTCAGTGATCGTGACGGTAGCGTTGGGGATGACAGCACCGGACGGGTCGGTTACCACTCCACCGATCGAGCTCTTGTAGCTGGCTTGTCCAAATACGATCATCGGTAGACATACCAGGCCGGCGATGGATGCAGAGACTGTCCAACGATTCCTGTGCCTGGCGTTAGTTCGCAAGCACCGGTCCGCCTCGCAGCAGCTCGGAGCGCGCGTTGGCTGAGTTGCGGAGGCACAATTCAGATGAGAAACGAGGCTGAGGCTCATGACACCCCCTGTACCTGATTCCAAGGCCCGCGCCACCCGACGCCAGAAAGACACGTGACTACCTGCGGATTTCTTATCACCGCGACTGTGCCGTGTCAAGTGACAGAAGGTAGGCGAGGTAGGCGATTAAGCCGGAATTTCCGTTATGCGCTCCGGCCCGACCCACAATATATATATTTCTGACCGCCTTCGAGTGCCAGCGCCCGTATCGTGCAACCTAAATCGGGATACCCTGTTTCAACAGAGGCCGTCTTCCAAGTTGTTATATAGGGGTCAAAGGGCATAAGCCGGAATTTCCAGTATGAGCTCCGGCCCGGACGATAACGTACCACCTGACCACCCAAAATGCAAGCGGCAGCCGGCTCGGAGCGGCTCGGAGCTTGGCGGGGCCACTGAACAGGGCGGCTTTGCCCCGCCTGAGCCTGCCAAAAGCCGAAACTGGCCTTCTTGGAAGCGATTCCTCCGACACTCTTCCCTCTTCCTCCTGTGTTCCCGCTGAAATGGCTGTTCGCTAGCTCGTCTACCCGGCAGGGACGGGCAGCAACTCGATCCGGCGTACCATCGACGCGAACAGCCGCCGCGTTAGGTGGCTTTCCGCCAACAGAAGCCAGTAATATCGGGCATGCTTCACCAGCCGCTGCTGAAGCTGGTCAGCGACCACTTGTCGATTCCCTTCGGCAGCACCAGCCGCCGCCACAGGTTCCCCAGGTTGTAGGCGATTAGCACGCACTATGGCTGTGACCGGTGACCCTTCCACCGGAAACCGCCACAGGAATCGAGACTGCAGGGCGGACCTCCCTGTGAACTGTCCGCTGTGCCAACCCATTAAGCCGGATTTGGAACGAAAAACGGGCTTTCCGGAACAGATCCGAGGGCCCTCCCCGAGCATGCGATTTCGTGGCCGGAGTTTGATGCGCGAGCCTATCCAGGGAGGCTATCTACGTTACCTTCTGGGCGAGATGGCTGCGCGGGGGCCGGCCGCGTCTCGGGAAGTTGTTACGTGAATATGGAAAATCTACCCAGTGCTGAGGAGGTCTGTTTCCCCTTTGCCACCAAAGCCCTCGCAAAATCAATAACTTCCCGGCGGTGGGGATTTTGCACTTCGTTTGCCTCAGGCTAAGGCGGAGGTAGTGCCGTGGGTGAGAGGCTGTTCTTTACGTCGTCGAGCTAGGCAGCCCCCTACCAAGGAATCGATGGCTGGAGGTTATCGATGAGACGACTTCGTTGCTTTCTAATCTTAGCGGTTGCTGTCACTGACTTGATCGTGGGTGTGGCATGCAAGAACCGGTCGGACAGCACGGCCCAAGCGGCAGGCGGGGACAATCAGGTCCAGGGACAGAACGCGACCGCTCAAGCCCCTCAGGTGGCGGATCAGACGGTGACCATTCCCGAGGGGACGACGCTTTATGTTCGCTTGCTCGATCCCATCGGTTCTGCAAGTGACGCGAGTGGGGAAACGTTCCGAGCCACTTTGGACGGGCCGATCGTGGTAAACGGCATCGTCGCGGTCGAGAAAGATGTGAACCTCACTGGCAAAGTGCTCGTGGCGCGCTCCGCCGGACACCTGCAAACGCCTGCCGAACTGGTTGTGACGCTGACCTCGGTGGAGGTGGGCGGGAAGACTTATGAGATTCTGACCTCGGACCGCAGCTGGCGTGGGCATTCGCACAAGAAGCGCGACGCTGAGCTGATCGGCGGAGGCGCCGGAGTCGGCGCCCTCATCGGAGCTTTGGTGGGGCACGGCAAAGGTGCAGCGATCGGCGCAGGCATCGGCGCAGGTGGGGGCACAGCCACTGCCTATGCAACCGGCAGGAAAGACATATCGATTCCTGCTGAAACCCCGCTGCGCTTCGTTCTGCGGCGACCTATTACTGTTCCGCAGGCCGGATGAATCCCTGGGATGCCGGAGAAGTTAGAAATCAACTCCCAGGGATCCTGGTGCCCACCGTGCGGTGCAAAAGGACGACCGGCGAGCCCCGCTGGCGCATGTCGCTTAGCGGTCACTGCGCTGGGCAGCAGACTCGTCGCCTGCGTTAGGCAATCCAACCTGAATGGCGGATTGAATCCGTTCTGTACCGCGAGAATGGAATTTCTTCTTAACGCGGATGGACAGGACCGGGGAACCCAAACGACGGTGCGGGGGAATGCAAATGTATAGCCTTGATGCTCTGAATGGCAAGTTGCCATGGGCAATCGTGGCGGCTCTATTGGCCTTTGTGCTGTCGAGTTTTTCCTCATCGCAGCAGGAAAGTCCTTCTAACACGAGTGACCCCGACGAGTACAAGATTTCCGTCGATGTTGGACTCGTGGTCCTGCCGGTGACTGTAATGAACCGCAAGGGAGAGTTTGTTCCCAATCTGGCGGCAACGGACTTCCGGGTGTCCGAGGCTGGACACCCTCAACAGATTACGCTTTTTAGGTCCGAAGACGTACCCGTGACAGTCGGACTGGTGGTTGACAATAGTGGAAGCATGGGGTCAAAGCGTCCCGAGGTTGTGGCTGCATCTCTGGCGTTTGTCCAATCGAGCAATCCGGGCGACCAAATGTTCGTAGTGAACTTTAACCAGAGGGTTTCGCTGGGCCTCCCGAAGTCTGTCCCGTTCACCAGCGATCTGCACCAACTTCGAGATGCTCTATCTCGGACTCCGCCTGTCGGAAACACCGCCCTTTATGATGGAATCGCGCTGGCCTTGGGGCATCTGAAAGCCGGCGACCGCGAGAGAAAGGCTCTTATCGTGGTGACCGATGGCGGAGATAACGCCAGCCGCATGAAGTTTCAAGATCTCCTCAAGAAGGCAGAAAGTTCGAATGCCATCATCTATACCATCGGCATTTTTGACCCGAGTTACTCGGGTGAGAATCCCCAAGCGCTCAAGCGGCTTGCTAAGGTCACGGGCGGCCGAGCTTACTTTCCGGAATCAGTCTCTGAAGTTTCGGACGTTGCCCAACAGATTGCCCGAGATATACGCCAGCAGTACACGATCGGCTACATTCCCAGCCGTCGGGCCTCGGAGGGCGAGTACCGAACCATTCGCGTCACGGTCAAAGCCGCCGGATTGGGAAAATTGTACGTACGCACTCGCGCTGGATACCTGATCCCGCCAGAGACGGAAAGCGCGGTCAGTCTCGCAAGGTGATTCATTGTGAGAGTTCTTGTGGCAGAACCGAAAACTCGCACGCGGCGCATCAGATTTCCAGCTCCGGAGGGCTGCACCGACCTCACCGCGCTGGATGAAGCTCCGCTGAGGCAGCCTCGAGTGGATATGGGCGAGCATCGACTGAGGGGGCTCGCCGTGGACGTTGGTGAGTATCCGCTCAGGCAGTTCCCGATGGAGATGCCTTGCAAGTCCAAGTCTCACCGACCCGCAAAAAGCCACCTTCGTTGGATTCAATACTTGTTCGTCCTCGTGGGTTTGATGGGCGCCGGCGTCTATGGTTGGCTCTATGCCGAGGCGAGAGTGTATCAGGCGTATGAGAGCTGGCGGCTCAATCAAATCCAGCAAGGCCTTTGTCAAACCCAGCTTGGGCCGGCATCGGACGGGAGTGCAGAAGGCTGCCCAAGCGCGGCAACTGTACCGCCAAGGCCTGAGCGAGGCCCAGATCACCCGTCGTCTGCGTCCGGTGCGACACGTATTGGCGACGGCCTCGCTAGGGGTGGAAACCGCATCTTGTATCAACTCGAGATGCCGCTGCGGGACATTTATCCGCCGATATGGCTGCACATCCAGCTCTGGGAGAATGAGACCTTGACCGAGTTACGGACAGAGCGAGACCGGGTTAACG
>DATJKY010000367.1:0-3468 GCA_035490955.1 Terriglobia bacterium
TCAATCTCGTGGGGGTTTCATACGGTGGATGGCTAGCGGGGGAATATGCGAGGCATGCTCCCCAGCGGCTCAGCACAGTCATCCTGCTCGCGCCCGGGAATACTGTCCGGCGTGTCAGCACCCAGTTCATTATCCGTATGGCGCTCGCCGCTATAGCTCCCCGAAGGTTCCTCCGGCCGCTGGCTCTCTGGATGTTCCGGGATCAGGTGCGGAAGCATCCCGATTGGCTTGATCCGTGGCTGGAGCTGACGCTAAACACCATGAGGAGTGTCGACCGCCGCCTTCCGATGCCGCCCGTATGGACGGATGCCGAATGGTGTGCGATGAGCGTGCCGGCGTTGTTCCTGGTCGGCGAACACGAAACCATCTATTCCCCTGACAAAGCCGTGCGCCGGCTGAAACACGTGGCTCCTCAAGTCACTGCGGAGATCATTCCCGGCGCGGGTCACGATCTGACGCTGGCGCAAGCCGATTTGGTCGATCGAAGGATCCTTGAGTTCGTGAAGCAGAACGCTGCCGCGCCGAAGACTTCTGGGACCCGCGCCGCATGAAGTGAAGCGTTGTTTACCGAAGCTCGCGGCAGTGGGACGGTCACCAAGTTGACCATTGAGCCGGACGTACACGCTCATGAGAAAGACCGTCCCAATTGCGGACACATGAACACCAAAACCGGACAGTGCAGCCCAGTTGAGCAAGCGATAGCCACTTATCCTATAGTCACTAAATGGCTTATTGAGGTGGGAGTGGCGACAGAAGTGCCAGAATATAACTCCGAGGGACCCTCGAAGCTGCTCGCAGGAGGACTGAATGTGAGTCTTCCGCGGCAGGCTGATGAAAAAGACCCTCACGCTGTCATCGCGAGCGGAGCGAGGGATCCGCTTTTGTGGTTCGGTCTTAAGGAAGAGGCAGATTCCTCGGTCGGAATGACAGGTGGTAGGGGGGATTTTCATGTCCATGGGTGGCTGAAGGCTCACGTAAGACTCAGCATGACAGCTACCCTTTTTCATCAGCTTGTTAAGATTTGAGGTGCTTTATGGGAACGTTTGTCAAAGACCTTCGTTACGGCCTGCGGATGATGGCGAAGAACCCTGGCTTCACGGCAGTGGCTGTTTTGACGCTGGCGCTCGGCATTGGGGTCAGCACGACGCTATTCTCGGTGGTGAATGGTGTGCTTCTGAATCCGCTGCCCTACCCGCAGCCCGACCGCCTCGTTGCGCTCTACTCACGAACGGCAGACTCTCCAAGATGGTCCATTCCTTACCCCAACTTCCTGGACTGGGTACGGGATAATCGTTCGTTTTCCGCCCTCGCCGCCTACCGGGAAGAGGACTATAACCTGACCGGGATGGGCGAGCCCGAGCGCGTGGCTGGAGAAATGGTCTCGGCGACTTTCTTCCCGGTGCTCGGCGTGAAGCCCGCCCTCGGCCGGACGTTTCTTCCCGAGGAGGACCAGGTGGGCGCGAGGCCGGTGGTACTGATCAGCGACAGCCTGTGGAAGCGCAAATTCGGCTCCGCACCGGATGCGGTGGGCAAGACTCTCACGCTGAGTGGCGCGGGATACACCATCGTCGGCGTGATTCCGGCCAGTTTTCATTACAGCGGCAACAACTTCGGGAGTGGCTCTGACGTGTGCGCTCCCATTGGTCAGTGGAACGACCCGACCTTTCGCGACCGCAAAGTCGGCATGGGGATGGATGCAGTCGGCAGGCTCAAGCCCGGCGTCACCTTCGACCAGGCGAAGGCCGATATGGACGCGCTGGCACGGCATCTGGCCGACGAGTATCCCGAGGCCGACAAAGGCTTGGGCATCACGATGCTCCCGCTGAAGCAAAACATAGTGGGCGACATCCAGCCGTATCTGCTGGTGCTCCTGGCCGCCGTGGCTTTTGTTCTCTTGATTGCGTGTGTGAACGTCGCGAATCTCCTGTTAGCGCGCTCGACGAGCCGCACGCGTGAATTCGCGGTCCGCACTGCCATAGGTGCGGGCGCCGGTCGCATCATCCGGCAACTGCTAACCGAAAGCCTCCTGATCGCCCTGGCCGGCGGTGGCCTGGGTGTGCTGCTTTGCGCTTGGGGGCTGCAGGCGGTGCTCAAAATTCTACCGGAGGCGCTGCCCCGGGTGGAGGAAGTGCGGCTCGACGGACGCGTGTTGTTGTTTACGCTGGCCACTTCCCTGCTGGCGGGAATCTTGTTCGGCTTGGTGCCCGCCCTCAAGAGCGTCCGACCCGACCTTCATGAAATACTCAAGCGGGGAGGACGTGGGCTGAGCGGCACCCGGCATCGCGCCCAGGGCGTTTTCGTGGTGGCGGAAGTAGCCCTCGCACTCGTTCTGCTCGCCGGCGCCGGACTGATGATTCGCGCCCTTGCCAAGCTCTGGAGCGTCGATCCCGGCTTCGATTCCCACAACGTGCTTACCTTTGTGCTGTCGCTTCCCCCCGCAGCCAGCCGAAACCCGGATTCAGCTCGAGCCGCCTGGCGGCGGACTCAAGAGGAACTCGCGGCGATACCTGGGGTCCAATCTGCCTCGCTGACTGTCACAGCCAGGCCCCTGCAGGGTGATTCCGAAGTGCCATTTTGGCTCGAAGGCCAGGCCAAACCCCCGACCCAGGCGGAGATGAAGGAAACGCTCGTCTACACCGTGCAGCCCGATTATTTGAAGGTCATGGGGATTCCCGTCCAACGTGGCCGCTTCCTCACATCTGCGGATAACGAGCATTCCCCAGTAGTTACTGTTATTGACGAGCGCTTTGCCCAGCTCCACTTCGGCAGTCAAGATCCCATCGGCAAGCACATCAACTTCGACATCTTGAACGTCACGGCTGAAATCGTCGGGGTGGCTGGGCATGTGAAACAATGGGGACTTGACGCAGACGCGACCTCATCCATCCAGGCACAGTGCTACTTCCACATGGCGCAGATACCGGATCAGTTTGTGCGCCTGATCGGCGGCAACACGGGAATCGTGCTGCGAACCGCAGGGTCGCCGCTCGCCCAGGTCGGCTCCATCCGTCACGTTTTGGACGAGGCGAACCGCCAGCAGGTGATGTACGCCATCCATACGATGGACGAAATCATTGCCGAATCACTTGCCGCGCGACGGTTCTCAGCGGTTCTCTTGGGCATCTTCGGCGCGCTGGCGGTCGTCATGTCATGCGTCGGAATCTACGGCGTCGTTTCCTATCTCGCCGGCCAAAGGAACCATGAGATTGGCGTCCGCATGGCACTCGGCGCCGAGCGCTGGCACGTGCTGCAAATGGTTCTCGGTGAAGGAGCGAAGATGACGCTCCTGGGTGTCGCCATTGGTCTTGTGGCTGCTTTCGGGCTTACACGCCTCATGGCGAACATGCTCGTCGGCGTCAGCGCCCATGACCCGCTCACCCTCGCTGCGGTTGCGAGCCTCCTGGTACTGGTGGCGCTTGCGGCGTGCTACGTCCCGGCGCGGCGGGCGACGAAGGTCGATCCCATGGT
>DATJKY010000368.1:0-6261 GCA_035490955.1 Terriglobia bacterium
CGTATTTAGTTCGACGCCCTGAGGCTTGGCCGGTGGCTCTGAGAGTCAAACGGCTAGCTTTCGAATGAGCACTGTGAGCTCTTTGTTGTTCTCTGGTCATCACCCTAATCGGGTTGGACGCAGGGTTTGCGGTTGTGCACCACATCCTGAACCCCCCATGGGGGGTTCGCGCGCGCACCTCACCCGTTTCTACGCTCGCGCGCAGTTTCCTTCAAGACTCTTTTATCCGAAAGTTTTGGCTAGGTAGCCTCGTGTCACCTCAGCTAACCGAAACGAGCCAGGAGCGATCCGCCCTGGAAGGGCAGCTTGAGATTCGGAAGCAACTCTTCCATGCGCTTGATCAGTTTGCCGACCGGATGCTTGTCGGCGGCGTGCCTGAGATCCTTCGCCGTCAGATGTATGTAGATCTGGGTGCTGGTGATTTGTTTGTGCCCCAGCAGGTCCCGGAGCGTCACCAGGCCGACACCTTCCTGAACCAGGTGAGTGGCGAAAGTGTGGCGCAGCCGGTGTGGCGAGACTCGCTTGGGGATGCGGGCCTTGTGCGCCGCCCTGCGCACGCGTTCGTAAATGGCGTTGCGGGACAAGGCGCCCCCTTCCCGGCTGCGGAAAAACGGCTCATGCGCTTTGGCTCCACCGCGCGCCAACCGGTATTGGCGCAGCACGTGGACGACCTCGTCATTGAGCGGGATCGTCCGTTCATGACCGCCTTTGCCAGTGACACGGACCGTGTTCTCTTGCCAGTTGATATCTTTCTCCGCCAGCCCGGCGCACTCGCTGGCGCGAATGCCGGTGCCATAGAGCAGCGTCAGCACGGCCCGGTCTCTCAAGCCCAGCACGGTGTCGATGCCGGGCTGGTCGAGCAACCGGCTGACTTCCTCCCGGTCCAATGTGGTGGGCAGCTTGCGGGCGGCCGGCTTGATTTTGGGAAAGTAAGCCATGGGGTTGAGCCGCGGCTCCAGATGCCCCATGGCCACGATGGCGCGGTAGAAGTTGCGCAGAACCGTCGCTTGCCGGTTGAGCGCCGAGGCGCCGTTGTTGCGCACCGTTCGCAGATGCTCCAGATACTGCAGCAGGTCGCAGGCGCTCAGTTGGTCGGGTCCGCGCTCCGGCCAGGTCTGCGAGGCATACTGGCGGAAACCTTTGAGCGTGGCTTGATAGGCTTGAATGGTCAGGGCCCGCAGCCCTCGGGCCACACAGTGGGTGTCCAGATAAAGCGCGACCCAGTAATCCCACTTCATCGGTCACCTCCGTTCCTCCGGCTCAGCAGTTGCACGGCCGCTTCGGCTCGCCCCGGCAGCCGGTGCAGGTACACTCCGGTCTCCCGAGCTGAACGGTGGCCCATGAGCGAGGCGATCACGCCCAGGTCCACCCCACGGTCCATCAGGTGAGTGGCGAAGCTGTGACGCAGCATTTTGGGAGTCAGGGCCAGTGGCAGTCCGGCCCGGCGGCCGGCTTCGGCGACCACGCCGCAGACGTGTTGGGCTCTCAGGCGCACGTGCTTCTCGAAGGTCCGCAACAGCGCCCCGCGCCGACCCTTGCGCTCACCCAGGTAGGCCAGCACCACCAGCCAAATGACCTCGGGCACCGGGATGCACCGAGCGCGATCACCTTTGCCATGGCGCACGACCAGTTCCTGCCGCTCCAAGTCGACGTCGCCCACGTCCAACTGGCACAGCTCGGCGGTCCGCAAACCGCAGCCATACAGCAGCAGGAGAATGAGCCGGTCCCGCCGCTGCTGCCGACTGCCTCCCGGGCAGGCTTCGATGAGTTGCCGGGCCTGCTCGATACTCAAAGACTGCGGCATCCGCGCCCGCGGCTCGTCCTCCAGCGTGAGCCCGTCCAGCACGTTGCGATCGGCGCGGCCACTGCGCCAGGTGTAGTCCAGCAGCCCCCGCAAATGGGACAGCTCCTTGTTGATCGAGAGCGTCGAGTAGCCGGCCTCCCGCTTCCGGTTGAGCCATTGGAGATAATCCTCCAGCGTCGCTTTCCAGAGCAGCACGCCGGGCCGGATCTGTTCCATCATCAGCACCGCCCGCCGCAGCGTGCAGCGCACGTCCCGGATGCTATTGGCGCTGAGCCGCCGCACCTTCCGTTGGTAGTCCAGGTAGCCTTCAATCCAGGGATCCAGTACTGGTCTCATAGGGTGTTTTCCGGTTTGGTTATCAGCGCTTGGAGGTAGTCGTTCAGGGGATGCTTGCTCATGGCCTGCACTCGTTGCGGACCGGAGATGTGCAGGTAACGGAAGGTGGTCTCCACGGTCTTGTGGCCCAGAATCGTCTGGACCTCCGGCAGGCTCGCTCCGTTATCCAACAGGTCGGAAGCGCACGTGTGACGAAACTGATGCACGGTCACCAGCGGCACACTGACTTTCCGCGCCAGCCGGTGGATCAGCAGACCGATCGACTGGGCGCTGAGCCGCTGGCCAGACCGGTTGACCAGGAGCGCCTTCTCAGCCACCGCGTTCCAGCGTTCCAGCAGGTTGTGCCGCAAGGGCAGATAGGCTTCCAGACACCGGGCAATGGGCTCGCTCAGCGGAATGCTGCGCTCGCGCGCACTCTTGCGCCCATCGACCGCCAGCAGGTTTTGCTCCCGGTCCCAATCCTGCACGTTGAGCCGCTCCAGTTCGCCCCGACGCAGACCGGTGCCGTAAAGCAGGGCCAGAATGGTAACGGACAACTGCTTCGCATAGTCCCCCCGCTGCAGGGCGCTAGCTTCCCAGAGCTTGCCCAGATGGGAAGCCCCGATCCGGCGAGGCAGCTTGCCTCGCGGATCCAGGCGCGGCCCGCGCACCCAGCGCATCGGGTTCTGCAGCCAGATGCCCTGGTGGACCAGAAACTCCCCCAGGCACCGCAGCTTACTGGCGACGCTCGAGACCGTGGACTTGGCGCGGAAATGCGTCCGCTGGCGCAGATACGCGATGAGCGTTTGCCCATCGACCTCCTCTAGCTTAGGCCGGGGCTTGCGTCGCTTGAGCCAGCACCCGAAACGGTCTAACTCATCGCGGATGCTCCTCAAGCTCTCCGGACACAATCCCCGGGCCTCACAGACCCGCTGATACTCATCTACTAACCCGTCCCACTGCTTCATGCACTTGTTCCTTTCGGTTGTTGGAGGCTCAGCCTCCCGGCTGAGCCTCAGCCCTCACAAGTGCATTCTGCTAAACAATATGACTCCCAATATGACCACCTGGGAAACCAAGAAACCTCCTGAGTTGAACTAAACGATTGATAACCTGGGCAAACTCGAAACCCAAAGGATAGTCTTTGAGAGGCCGGAGCGCGTCGAAAACCCGCTGCGCCATCGCCTCCGGCGTAGCCTTTTGGTCTCCAAGGTCGAACCCAAGTCCGGAAATCCAGGATTCCAGCAGCGGGCGGAGTCCGTTTCCAGTGGGCGTCGTGCTGGTACAGACATTGGCCATTAACAAGGAGAACAGGGCACGCCCCCGGCCATCAGTCCCGTGCAGGCGGTGGTTGACGCCCAGGTCCGCCGGCAGTACGACTAAGCCGCTCTCGATCGCCTTTTCACGGAGAAGTGTTGTGAGGAACGTTTTGCCAACGCCGTTCGGGCCGGTGATCACGCGGAAAGCAGAGCCTCCTTGCTTAACGGCGTCTAAATCGCCGCACAAGGCCTGGATCTCGCGCTTTCGCCCCACGACCAGGTGGTGCAGACCGGTTGGCGGAACTAGCCCCACCGGCAGGGATTTCAAAATTGCGCTTTGTTCGCGCACCGTGATGTTACTCATAGCAGTATGTTCTCTTTTAGGTTTTGGTTGATGGTTATGATCGAGTCTCCTTCTAGTAACAGGTCGCCGTAATTGTTGAGCGCCCACGCATTGAGGGTGGCCATGCAGGCCCAAGGCAGCAGACCGACCTTCTTAGCAATCACGCGAAAATCGGCGATTGCCCAACTCGGGCGGTGCAAAACGTCTCGGAGCAGTGTCTTGTGTTTTTCGTCCAGCACGTTTGCCGGTTTTGGGGAGCCGCTTTTGGGCTGGCAGGGGTTCGAGGTCGTCACCATGGCTGAAGACGAGGGTTCCCCGGTGGGACGCCGTGCAGCTAACCAGTCCCGGATTTCGCAGGTTTCATTCATAAGACCCTTGAATTTCTCGGGGTCAAAAGGGACGGCCCGACCGAGGTCGGGCGGTGGGTGCAGTCGTTTCGCCCTGCTCGGCAGCGCGATGGACGGGCGACGGGTTGGTGTGTCGGTCACGCTCCGGGTCGTCCCCACACTCATCGCGAGTGACCCATCCCGAACCCGACCTGTTATAGTCGTCTTTGTGCGCCTCGGGCTGCACTGCCGCTTTGTCGTCGGCCTCTTGGCAATGGCGGCTCCGGTTCAGCTGGGCAACCTGACCTGCGAGTGGCTGGATCGAGGGCAACATGGCCAGAAAATCGTCCAGCGATTCCGCCACGAGGCGGAAACTGCCGTTCTGGGCAATCGCGTCCAGTGCCTCCTGCGCCTTATCGGTGCCAGGCGAATTTGATGCGCTTCGGCAGCGGGTGACGAAGTAGTAAACATCGGCGTACTTGAATGTGGCGGCGATGGGTCGCCGACGTTCGATAGACTCAAAGAGCCGACCGCGAAACTCGTCCCAATTGCTGGCCGGTGGTGTCGTATTTGTTGTCATACTCAAAGTTGTTTACATTTTTTCTCTGGGCGGCGTTGAGCCAACCGCTCTTATAGAACCGAAAACGCAAAGTCCGAAAACACGCTTCAAAGTGGTGACACCTGCTGGGTCAGCATGACTCGGCCAAATCACCGTTGCTCACGGCGCTCCACGGGCAATTATCGCGGCCGGGGACCAGTGGGACAGATGAACAGATTTCATAGAACCGAGCCCATCGCAGCTTCTTAATGACCTGGATTTTTCCAGCTTCTTTCAGGGCCTTGAACAGGTTGCAGGCACCTCCGTGAGTTATGCCAGTATGCAGCGCAAACTGCTTGGCGCTAAATGGTTGCGGAATCTCGCGCATTTTCTGGAGGCTTTCGTCGTGGCTCAGCCATTTTCTGCTGCCCACCTTGCGGCCTTGTTTCAGCTTCCAGCGGCGCGAGTATTCGCGCTGGCGGTCTGGATGAGCCGCTTTCCAGGCCGCGATGTAGCTTTTGCGGGCGAGATTCTGGCTCACTGGATGTCGTGGCAGCGCCCCCGTTGTCGCTTCGATTGGATGATCGGTGTTGTCGTTCATGTCATATAGAACCGATTTCACGCCGAATCACCTGCACCAAGTTCCTTCCCGGTTATTGGGCAGGGGCGATGGAGGATACCTGGACGGAACACGTGGTGATGCTCGAGTCGGACTCCGCCCTCGAGGTCGCCATTCAGGATGTGAATGGAAAGAAGCTCCAAGAACCTGCCCTGGGTAATCGGACTCCAAATCCGTTCTTCAGAATGACAGCGCGCTTTAGAACGCCCCGTCGAACAGCTGAAAAACACTATGAAAATCAACAACCGAATTGACCCAGGGCTTCGGGGTAAGGCCCTTCAGAAACCGCCGGCCTCCTTCAAGGACGACCGCGAAATCGCCCGATGGGCGCGGCAGGCTACGCGGGAGCTTGAACCTGATACCGACGCCAAGGACCCGAACTTCCACCTGGCATGCTTCCTAGCTGCAAGCAGCATCGTAGGCCCCGACGAAGCGCGCATATCACGGATGCTCGGGCTTCCGTCAGGCCGCGTTGCATTTTGGGCGGAAAACCTCCGCCGGGCTGGGATTTGGCAAAAAGGCGCAGTCCGCTGCGAGACGTGGTACGACGAAAAGTCCGGCACGACCGGCTTTATTCTGGCGATGTTGGTGGCGGAAGGACTCGTTGAAAGCCGGGTGGACGAGACCGGAGTGGCCAAGTACAGAGCCGTAGCCGGCCGGGAGTGGTGGCAAAACAACTGACTGCCTTCAACCGGCTCAATTGGTTACCAGCCTCGTGCTTCCAGCGCCCTGGGAGCTGTGCCAGTCGTGGTGTAGGCCCCGGCATCGCGGAACCTCCGGGCAGTTGTTCACGACTATTTTCCACTGTTGGCGACTTTACTCACTTGTTCGCGACTTTATTTTCAAGGGACATCCTCTCACCAGCTCCGGCATTTTGCAGCTTTCGCAAATGGCATTCGAGTGGTCGCAGAAATCCCGCACGATTTGAATCAGTCCCTGCTGTTCGGCCGCGCCCGGCAACACGCGCCGCTGCGCGCCTCCCAGCAGGCGCTGGCGCGCCAGCCGCAGCACCGAGTTATCCTCGGCTGCCGGCCATTTGAAGTAACGGTCTTCCAAC
>DATJKY010000369.1:0-3677 GCA_035490955.1 Terriglobia bacterium
GTGAGGCCTCGCCATGGCCGCAGAGCGTTCGCTCATCGGCTTCTTCCTTCTTCTGGTAGGAATCGTAATGGTCAGAAAGAAACTTCTGCGCCAGGGCAACATCGATTTTGCCCTTGGATTCCTCCATCAGTTGCTCCCACCGCGCGTGGCGAGCATTGGGTGAAGTTTCGGGATTGCTCGGGTTGAAGGTCGTATCCTTGGCAATCACCTCAGGATCCCGGGCGAAGTTGGAGCCAACAAAGTAGCCGTCGTTTGTCCGCCACACTTGATGAGCCTTCAGCCCCAGCTCAAACTGGGCGATCTCGCCGGTCTTCCGGTCACCCAACAGCCAGTCATTGGCGTAGCCGCCGTTATTGCCGTCGAGCATGAGGCGCACGTAGTCGTCGATCGAGCCAGCATACTGCAGCGCCTGGCGCGAGCGTACGAATTCCGGCCTCCCATTAGGATCCCAACCAATGAACTGGGTGATGGTGGTTTCGGTCACCAGAAGGCCGGCGGAATTGAGCCCGAAATCGTCGTCGCTGGTAATAACACCCGGAAAGCCGTCCATAAAGATGTGATACCCATGCTGCGGAACGATGTCGAAGACAACGCGCCAGCGCTCGCCCTCCAGAATACTGGTCCAATTGTTGTGCGCGATGACAATTTGGTGGTCTTTCGTGTAGCTGCCCGTGGCCACGAAGGCGCTGCAATTGCCCTGTGTACTCAGGTTAGGGGCATTGGCCACCTTGCGCTGCGCGTTGTACCATGGCACGTAGTAATCGGGCACTTCTTCGAACCCGTTCAGCGCCACGACATCGTCCAGATCCATCTTTACGCCGTGCGCTTGCAGGCCTTCGGCAATGCCCTTCAACTCCCCCTGATACTCCGGGTCCGTCTTCGGCCACAGCACCTCACGCGCGGTGGCGCGGAAAAATTCCCAGTCCCGGTGGGTCCGGTGGGTGTCGTTCAACCTGACCGCGGCAAGAGCGTCGGCAATCTCCGGAGCCAGGAGGTAACCGTGCTGGAAACCGATCTGCCCGGGGCTGCCTTCGAGATGAACGTAAACCCAGCCACCCTTGTCAAAGCGGTAGGCGCCGCTCAAGCGCGCGTCGGTCAGCGTTCGTGAGGGTTGCGGGGCATCTGTTACCGCTGCAGATGCCCTGGCAACAGCTATCGCTCCCTGCGCGGGGAACTTCGGCAGGGGATAGCAAACTGATCTTTGGCCGCCTCGGCCAGATTGGAACGCCATCATGGCGGCAGCGAGCAAGGCAACGGCCGACAGGAAGGCGTACTGTACTATCTTTTGGTTCGACTTCATCTCGAGCATTCTCTCGCTTGGGTGTTGATCTTACCGGAGATTCCGCCTTCACGCTGCTTGGCGGTGCGTCTTTTCATCGGCCACCTCCATTGCGTCGAAGAGACATGTTCACAAGATCGACGAGCGCGTTGAGCTTGTCGGTGATCTCTGCCAGGTTCTCCTCCGTTCTCGCCTGGAATTTATCGCTCCGCGCCAGCTTTTCCTCCGCTCTCGCTTGCCATTTTTCGCTTTTGTCGACGATGTCGATGAGGCCGTTCAGCTTGTCCGTGGCCTCGGCCAAGTTCTCCTCAATTCGCGTGATAGCCCGCTCGTGGCGTCGCACGTCGCTGCGCAAGGTAACTCCGGCGCGTGCCAGACGGGCTACGAGCCGGTTGTTTTGCCCAACCATGCGCTCCATGCGGTCCTGCGGCGCTCAGACTTGGCGAAGCGTTCCTCGGACTTAGCCCAGCGTTTCTCACACTTGGCCTGCATATCGAGGATAAATTCCATGTTCTTTTCGATATTCATCTGTGTTCCTCGGTCATCGTCTCTTGTCGCCTCTCATCACGCGCTTCCATTGCGCCCATGAGACTTGTCCACTATGTCAATCAGCGCGTTGAGCTTGTCGGTGATTTCCGCAAGGTTCTCCTCCGTTCTCACCCTGAACTTCTGTAGTGTGCGCACGTCGCTCCTCAGCGACACGCCGGAGCGTGCCAGACCCGCGACTACGCGGTTCGTCTGTGCGAGGACGCGCTCGATGCGGTCCAAGCGGCGCTCGGACTTGGCGAAGCGCCCATCGGCTTTGGCGAAGCGTTCCTCGATTTTGGCCTGGTTGTCGAGGATGAATTCGATAGTCTTTTGGAACTTGGTGAACCGTTCCTCGGTTTTGGCCTGGCTGTCGAGGATGAATTCCATGGTCTTTTCGATATTCATCTGTGCCCCTATGTCCCTCAGTTTTCAGCTGTCGGCCGTCAGCGAACTGCGCTGACCCTGTTATCTCACTGGCCGCTGTTGGCTGATAGTTGATCCATAACCAAAAATCTAGAATCTGCAATCCACATCGTTTAGGATTGCCTGGGCAGCAGTGTAACCGCTTTTCACCGCGCCTTCAATTGTGGCTGGCAGGCCGGTGGCAGTCCAGTCGCCAGCGAGGTAGAAGCCGCGCACCTGCGTGGTTGCGAGAGGCCGTAGTCCCTCGGTGCCGCTGCGGGGTGAAAAAGTGGCGAAGCGCTCCTTGATAATGACGGAATGCGCCAGCCTCGCCTGGCGTGCTACCGGCAGCAGATCACCCAGTTCGCGCAAGGCGATCGCCAACAGCTCCTCTCGGGAGCGATGGATGTGTTGGTGGGCACCGCTGATCACTAAAGAAACGTACCCCTCAGGAGAGCCGAAGATTTTTCCCTTGTTAAACAGCCATTGCAGAGTAGCGCCTCGCAGGCCCACGAAATCGAGATCAGTCACGGGCCGGTCGAACCAAAGATTAATGGAAATGATGGGTGCCGGACGAAGCGCGGTCAGCGCAGGGAAGGACGGCAGGAGATCGGTTGGCAGCAGCCGGGCAAGCTGAAAGCAAGGGACGGCGCTCAGAACGGCACGCGCCTGGATCACCTCGCCGTCCGCCAACCGCACACCCTCGCAGTGCAGCCGAGCTTCGGGGTTGGGTGTTCGTTGGCCATTCGTTGTGCCTCCTGAAATCAGAAACTCGGAAGCGCTCCGGCGGGTCTCCACACGCCCCCCTCGGGTTGCGATGTAAGCCGCCGCTGCCTGGGTGTAGCAGTCGCTCAAACCGCCGCACAATAGGCCAATGCGCGAGTCGGAGGGCGAGCTAAATAACGCCAGGCGCAGCACTCGCTCGAACAAAAGCGCTGAAGCAATGCGGGGGTCCTCGTTCAGCATCGCAATGCACAGCAGGTCCCAGAAATTGCGGCGCAATGCTTCCGACTGACCAAGAGCTCGCAGCCACTCTTCCACTGTCTGCCCCTCGATACCATTCCGTGCGCGCCGCGAACGGAATTCGAACTGGAGCACCTCCAGTTTCTGTCGTAGATCGAAGCTGTTTGAGAACAAGACGCCGGCCAGCAAGTGCCACGGAGCGTGCAGACCTGGGCAACGAACCGCGGTCAGCCGGCCTGCGCGGTCGAGGAACTGCACGGCGAGCTGAGGCTGAAACCGGACGTGGTCTGAGGTCCCAATCTCCTCCAGGAACTGCAGTGTGGCGTGGTAGCAGCCCATCAGAATGTGCTGGCCGTTGTCGACCACAGCTCCTGTATGGGAATCGCGGAAGGAGTAGGCGCGCCCGCCGAGGTGAGGTCTTTGCTCGAGTAGCCGCACCCTCCTGCCGGCCTTGGAGAGGGCCACCCCCGCCGTCAAGCCGGCGAATCCACCACCGATGATGAGA
>DATJKY010000370.1:0-3993 GCA_035490955.1 Terriglobia bacterium
CTTCAATGTGGTCAACTTCGGGTATTTCTTCCTTATGGCCGTGAATCTGGCAGCGGCGCCGCGCAGCGGGGCGTTGTATTCCATCCTGGGAGGTTCTACGCCGGCCTCTACAGGGCTGCCGTCGGCTGGCCCCTCTTCCTCTACTATTTCGGTCAGCTATTTGACGTACCAGGACCTCACGGGCGCCGTTTACTCGCCTACGACGCAAGGCTCCGTGCAAGTCTGTTCCACGACCGCATGTACTAGTGGGAGTGGATGTGTCACCGGTACCGGGACGTCGGAGGCTTCGCAGTGCAACACCTACGGTAGCACCCCGTCGTACTCATTTCCCGCTGCCATCGCCGATCCGGAGAACAACGGTAGCACACCCACGTTTTTCCTTAATCGGGTCGATATCGCTTATCAATTTACCCCATTGATCCCCGGAACGCCCTTCAACATTGTTTTGCTGGCTTCATCCATTTGCACGACCAGCGGCGGCGTTACGTGTGTCTTCCATCGGGGCGCCATTATGCGGGAGATGAACTAAGAATGACAAACGACGAGTGATGAGGGACGAGCTCGCCATCAGCCATCGGTAGTCTGTAGAACAGGGGCAGAGCGTGACAATGAGCGACGAGTTAGAAAAAAGGGAAGAAAGACAAGAAGCAAGGGATAGACGCTCTTGCTCACCACTCGTCACTCGTCACGGGTCACTTCTCTCATCCCTGGCCCGTACGCTGCGGGGCAAGCGAGGCTGGCGGCCCATCATCTCCGCATCGCACTCGACTTGGCATTCGCCGCGTGCAGGGGCGGGATCGGATTCGGGCCGGTGCGCCAAACGAGAGAAAGATTCTGCTCAGGAGAGTGCAGGAGTCACTCGTCGCTCATCGCTTCTCACTGCTTCTGAGGGACAGGCACAAGTGGAGTTTGTGCTGAGCATCCTTTTTGTGCTCTTGCTCATTTTCGGAATCTTCGAGCTCATCATGCTCCTCTACACGTACAACGTTGTGGCGGATTCGGCAAAGGAGGGAGTGCGTTACGCTATCATCCTGGGATCGGACAGTACGAACGGCACCACCACCAGCGGCAGCAGCAATTGCTCAGGCAGCCCGACCGGCGTTTACGGCAGGGTCTGCAGTTACGCCGCAACATGTTTCCACGATATTTCCGGGATGACGGTGACGGTGAGTTACCCAGATGGTGGTACGTCGGGTAACCCCGTTAACGCGCCTCCGAACAGGGTCCAGGTGCAGGTGAGTTATCCCTACAAGCCGTTCCTCAATCTAGGCTGGCCTAGCGTGACGGTTAATGCGGCGGCCGAAGGAAGGATCGCATTTTGAGGCTCTTCTCCGTCGCGTCGATGTCCTGGGGTGAATGACCTTACCACAAAAAATCGCGGAGAGCACGGAGATTAGAGGTTAAGCAGGAGGGGCGGGATCCATGACAGCTTCTTATCGAAAATTAATCGGTCGGCGGCCCGATGATAGGGGCCAAGCGATGCTTATGGTGGTTCTCGCTATGGGCATTTTCCTGCTCGGTGCTGTCGCCTTTGGGGTCGATATTGCCAACTTATGGTTTCACCGCCAGGCCGCGCAAACTGCGGCCGACGCAGCGTGCACGGCCGGTGCTATGGACCTGCTGTATGACGCTGAGAGCCAACCTGCTCCGGCATCCGCCTCGGGCTCTTGGACATGGATCGGCCAAAACAACTTGAATTGCTCCGGGCATTTCTCTACGGGTAGTAGCATGTATGCTCCTTGCTGGTACGGGGCTCAGAATGGCTACAATGGCACCGGCTTGGTTACCGGATCAGCTTCGAACCAGGTATCGCTCAGCTCGCCGACCTCAGTTTCTGGGGTCTCTACTTGCAGCAGTAGTTCCTCCGGCACTGCCTGCCTCCCCGGTTGGGTTACCTACCCGCTTCTCCAAGTGAACGTCAGCGACCGCGTGAAGGTTTTCTTCATGGGCATGATCAACGGCAAGCAAACCATGGATGTTGGCGCCCAGGCTATCTGTGGTGTCCTGCAGGTCCAGTCGCCGGTACCGCTAATTGTGCTCGATCCCAGGAATGAAACCTCAGTCACGAACGTCGGGAATTTCACAATTGACATTTACGGAGGTCCGCAAAGAAGCATTCAGGTGAATTCGACCAGCACAAGCGCGGTGAGCATATCCGGGGCCTCAGGCTCGATCAACCTGTCGCAAGGAGGTCCTAACCAAACCGGGAGCAGCTTTGGGGTGACAGGTGCAGAGCCAAGTTCAAGTGTCTCAAGAAACCTTAGTCTCGGGACCACCGGCCAGTACATCGCACCCGACGGACCTATCTCCGATCCGTTCGCCACGGTATGCGCACCCGGCCAAACGAGCGATTGCCAAACGACAATGGATGGAACGGCCGGGCCTGGGGTCCCGGCAGCGGCGCCAGCCGTGGGCACGGTCGGCCCAGGGGTGGACGGATGCCCAGCATCCGGGGTTACCAGTTGCGACCACTACCAGGCTGGGTCCTACGCCAGCGGGATTGACGTGAAGAACCGTATAGCAGTTTTTGACCCCGGCCTTTACTACGTGTCAGGAGGGTTGACCCTGGACACGGGTTCACAAGTGTGCCCTGGGACGGGGGTTGCGCCGTACGCGGGAGACGGTAGCTTTGGCGCGACCTTCTACCTCGCCGACAACTATTCAATCTCTGTGAATTCGAACTCCGGATCGGGCACCACGACCCCCTGCACGAATAGCTCGGGAAGCGCCCTCACTGCTGCGGACATAAAGTGTACTGCCACATCGACGTTGCCGGGCAACTTGCCGGGAACGACGGCGCTCTATGGCAACATTCTTCTCGCACCGTGCAGCGGCTATTATGGCGACCCGTTGGGCACGAGCGACCCGACTGGCGAACAGCGTGGCATATTGTTTTTCCAAAATCGCTCGCAGTCGCTCTCTAGTAAGAACCAGCCACAGTGGGGAGGCGGCGGCGCATTCACCCTGGGCGGTGCCATGTACTTCCACTACTGCGATTCGAGTAGCGGTGTCGCTGGCGATGGGGTGTCCTGCAACACCACAAATGGGTATACAGACCAATTGTCCCTGCAGGGCGGGTCCTGCTCCGGCACATACATCTTGGGAAACATTATCATAGACCAGCTCGCTTTGGGCGGCAACCCCTGCATCAATATGGACCTTAGCCCCACCGCCGCCTACCCGGTCCTGAAGGCGAGCCTGCTCCAGTAGCCATGGAACTATTGTCGCTCGATCTCCAACGGCCAGTCGACCGCCCTCGGGATGACGTGCCGTCAGCCCAAGGCACGGACCGTCTCCAGAAGTCCGCTGAAGTTAGCCTAGGCTTGCTGCCAGGTCGCGGCCTTCTTTACTCGCTTCTTTTCCACGGGGTTGCCATCGTTGCGCTGCTTTTCTGGCCTATCACTCACAGCTCCCCTCAGGACAGTGCGCCCGCCAAGCAGTGGGAACTGACAATGATTCCGAAGGATGTGCTCTACCTACCTCAACTTGGTGGGGGAAGGGACGGCAGCGGCTGGGGTGAGGTTCCGGCCAAGGGCGCCAGAAACGATGACAGCGCTCCGGCTCCAACATCCAGCCGGGGAGGAGTGAGTTACCCAGGCCCGCAGGCGGTCGTTTCCGATCCGCCTTATCCGACAAATCATATCCAGACCATTTTCCAGCCGGCAGAGGTCGATCCGCCGACGCTCAAACAGTTTGTTCCCTTGCCGAACGCGGTAAGGCTGCCGGAGGCTCCTCCGCCACTGGCACCGGGTTCCCCGAAGTCCGGCGCACAGTCTACCGCCAAGGCAGCGCCTCCGGTACCCATGGTCAACGTGGTGCAAATCTCCGTGCAGCCTGTTGAGCTTGAGCTAACCCCCGATGCTCCCAAACTCGTTCTGCCCACTCAAACAGTGTCGAACCCGGAGCCTTCGCTTCATTCAGCACCTACTCCGCCAGAACCCTCTGTTGAGCCTGCCAAACAGACGCCGCCTAAGCCTCCAGGGCCGGAGCCCA
>DATJKY010000371.1:0-11789 GCA_035490955.1 Terriglobia bacterium
TTGCGTGATGGAGCCCGGCGGCAGAACCGCAGCCTGAACCAGGAGATGATCAGGATTCTGGCTTTCGAGGCCGACTTGGCTGGGCGCGGCTTGGAGCTGGTGCGCGACTTTCCCGTATCGCGCGGACTCCGCGAAGACAGCAGGAGGCGTGTCACTCGGTCGTCTCACAGGGCCAGACAGGACCGAGGAAACCGCCAGCGCTGATGACTCTTGTGGTCGATGCCAGTGTGGCCGCCAAGTGGATTTTTAACGAGTCAGATTCTGACCTTGCGCTGGCACTACGACTCGATGCCAGACGGCAAGGGTTCGAATGGTGGCCCCGGAGATACTCCCGGCGGAAGTTGGCAATGTCATCGGGAAGCGAGTCGTCAGGGGAGAGATTGATCCAGCGGAGGCGCGATCCGTTTTTCGGGAGTTCAGGGACCTCTGCCCCGCCCTGGTCCGGTTGTCAGGCCTGTGGAGGGAGCGCTGGCGCTGTCTGTTCGATTCCGTCATTCGGTCTACGACGGGCTATACGTGGCGCTGGCGCGGGAGAGAGACTGCATACTGGTGACGGCTGACGAAAGGCTCTTTAGGTTAGTGAGTCCATCCATCCGTGGGGTCCGACTTCTACGGAGTTGGGTCTGAGTGCGGAGACACCGGAACTCGACCCGCAACTAACCGGAAGAGAGCTGAGGGAAGAAAGCGATGTGGAATAATCTGAAGACGACGGTGCTCCTGGCCGGGCTCACCGGACTGCTGCTCGCGATCGGCCAGTGGTGGGGAGGCCAACGGGGGCTGACGTTCGCCTTGGTGCTGGCCGCGGTGATGAACCTGGGTAGTTACTTTTTCTCCGACAAGATTGCCCTGGCCACGAGCGGCGCGCAGCCGATCTCGCGCGAGGAGGGGCCACGAATCTACGAGATTGTTGAGCGGCTAGCAGCGAAGGCCAACGTCCCCGTCCCCAAGATTTACATGATTCCCACGGATTCGCCGAATGCCTTCGCCACCGGCCGGAACCCCAATCATGCTTCGGTGGCTGTGACCCGCGGCATCCTCGAGATCTGCAACGACCAGGAAATTGAGGGTGTGCTGGCCCATGAACTCGGCCACGTCAAGAACCGCGACATCCTGATCAGCGCCATCGTGGCCACGGTTGCCGGTGCCATCACGCTCATCGCCCGCCTGGCGTACTGGGGTGAACTGTTCGGCGGTTTTGGCGGCGGCGGGCGTGACGACGACCGCCGCGGCGGCGCCCTGTCCGCCCTGGCGATGATCATCGTGGCCCCTCTTGCCGCTACTCTGATTCAGCTCGCCATCTCCCGCTCCCGCGAGTACGAAGCGGATGCTACGGGCGCTGGCATTACCGGCAATCCGCAGGGACTCGCCAGCGCTCTGCAAAAGATCGATCAGTGGTCCAAGCAAATACCCATGCGAGTGCCGGAGAATATGGCGCACCTCTATTGCGCCCAGCCCCTAACCGCAGGCGAGATCTTTTCCAGCCTCTTCTCCACCCACCCGCCAATCCCCAAGCGAATTCAACGCCTGATCGGCCGGGACTTTGTCTAGTTGTGCTCGGTTGTCCGTTGTCCGCGCTCAGTAATCAGTCATCCTCAAGCGGGTTTGAAGCCGGAAGACTTCCCATCGACCAGATAGGCTTCCACACAACTGACCACTGACTAAAGTATCTTCACACGCATGGTGAGGTACTTCTTGGGGTTCTGTCGGAACTCCGTCAGGAACTCTCGAAGCGACTTGGCGCTCTCGCTCAGATTGTTGTAAAGAGTCTTGTCGGTGGAAAGAAGCCCCAGTGTTCCCTCGCCCTTCTCCATGCGCGCAGTGATTGTATTAAGGTGGTCGACGGTTTCGTTAAGGTGATTGTAAAGTTGGGGGTCATTGATCAGCCGGCCGAGGGTTCCTTTGTTGCTGTCAATGTTGTCTATGAGGGTGTTAGCCTTGGCCGCGGCTTTGTTGAGGTTGTCGTAGACGGCCGGGTCAGTCACGAACCGACCGGCGCTTCCCTTCCCATGCTGAACGTCGTCGATGAAGTTGTTAAGCCGATCCATCGTCGCACTCATCTGCCGATACAGTGCTTCGTCGGAAATGAGCTTGCCGATCGTTCCCTGACCACGTTCGATATCGGCCATGACGCGTTGAGCGGCGCTAGCGGTTTCGTTCATCCGATTGTAAAGCGCCTGATCATAAATAAGCTTGCCCATGGATCCTTTGCCCGTTGTGATCTGATTGCTAATGTCATTCAGCTTGGCGCTGAGCGCACGGAGATCGGATATCACGTCGTTGGTATTCCGCACGATCTGCTTGATATCGGGTTCCTCATGCGACTTCAACTCGGCACCAGCACTCAGAACGGGCTGGCCGGGGCTGCCGCGCGAGATGTTGATGTATTTCTCCCCCAGAAGGCCGGCGCTTTCTGTGGTGACGATTGAGTCCGCGCGGATTTGATCTTGATAGCGCTTCGCCACCTTCATGTCGATCTCGACGGCACGAAGGGGTTCGGTGTAGGTCGAGACGCGGATGGCTTCCACATTCCCAATGGGTATGCCGGCAAGTTGCACCTGCGACCCTTCGCGTAGACCCGAGGCGTCCGAGAGATAGGCCTTCAGGGTATACCTGCGGGACAAGAATCCCATTTGGCCACTGATCAGGAAAACTCCCACGGCAAGGACCACCAGGCTTATCGCCACTAGGATGCCGACCCGAAGTTGCGACCACTTGATCTCTTTGCGTTGAGGCATGGTCCATTTCCCTCCACGAAACTTAGGTGTTAGGTGCCAGCACCTATCACCTAGCTTAAGCGAGAAACCTCCGAAGATAAGAATCCCGTGTGTGCGCCAGTTCCTGATAGGTTCCCTGATAATAGGTTGTTCCCTCGCGGAGTACCAGGAAGTGAGTGGTTGCGGCAGGCCCCCGCCCGTTGCCGCCGCGGACCGGGACCAACGCTTGTCTCTCGGCCGAGAACTCGTAGTCGACAAGCGCCACGGCATCCTGCAGTCGCTGGCTAACCACCACCGAGGTTACGTGTTGCGTGTCGCGCAGTTTGGCGATGAGAATGTTGATGGTATGAGCCGTGACCGGATCCAGCCCTCCGGTAGGAGAGTCATACAGCATGATGGAGGGCTGGCTGATGATGGCGCGGGCGATGGAGACGCGGCGCCGCATCCCACCCGACAACTCGGAGGGCCTCTTGTCAATAGCGTCCTCCATGTCGACGAAGCTCAGTACTTCGCGTACGCGCTGCTCGATTTTGTCTTCGTCGCGCTCGCCCTCTTCGTAAAGTCGATAGGACACGTTCTCGTACACCGAGAGCGAGTCAAATAGGGCGCCTTCTTGAAAGACAATGCCCAGTTTCTTACGAAAGGCGAGAAGCTCACTCTCCGGCAAGGGTACGACATTCCGCCCTTCAATCAGGATTTCTCCCGCGTCCGGCTTCATGAGGCCTAAGATCAGCTTCAACAAAACCGACTTTCCGCCGCCCGTGACCCCGAGCAAAAAGAGCGTCCCTCCCGTGCTCAGCTGGAAAGAGATGTCCGAAAGGACATGTTTCTCGCCAAAGGAAAGCGAGACGTTGCGAAGCTCAATGGCGGGTATTTGTGCTTGGTTTTTTGTCATTGGCCCTTGGTCGTTGGTCTGTAGTCCGTGGTCCGTAGTTAGTCCGTTATGGGACAGGAAACGTGAATTATGTTCCCGTTTTTTGCGGCCGGCTTCGTAGGGGCGACCCCTGTCGTCGCCCAGGGCAGGCACAAGGCCTGACCCTACAGGGGAATATCAAGGGCGCAGCCCTTGGCTAGTTAAGTTAGTCGATCGGATTGAGCAACGAACAGCAGACAACTGACCACTGACAATGGACTACGGACAATTTACGCAAAGCCGATCCCAATCAGGAATCGGGTGATAAAGAAATCGAGCACCAGGATAAGAACCCCGGCCGCCACTACCGCGCGGGTGGTGGATCGGCCGACGCCCTCGGTTCCTCCCGTCGTGGAAAGGCCAAAATAGCAGCCTACGAGCGCGATGACGACTGCGAAGAAGAAGGGTTTGATCAGCCCCTGGGCAACATCGCGAAAAGTGAGCGACTGATAGACCGACGTCCAGTATTCGTCGGTCGTCAGCTTGGCTACGGTAGAACTTATAACCCAGCCTCCAATCATTGCTGTGAAGTCGGCGAGGATAGTGAGGAGGGGTAGGGTGATGAGCGTGGCGTACAACCGTGGGGTCACCAACTTGCGCAGAGGGTCTGTGCCCAGAGCGCGCAAGGCGTCGATCTGTTCGCTGACCACCATGGATCCGATCTCGGAGGCGATGCCGGAACTGTTGCGCCCCGCCACCATCACTGCCGTCAGAACCGGTCCAAGCTCCAGAACTACTGCAAGCGCAACGGCCTGACCCATCAGGCCAACCTCGCCAAATCTCAACAGGGTACGGTAGGTCTGTAGGGCTACCACTCCGCCCGTGAACAAGCCTGTCGGCAGGACGATGGGGAGTGATCCAAAGCCGAGGGCGTCCATCTGCATGAGCGTGTCGATGGTGTAGCGAGGCGGTGAGAATGCGTTCCAGATAGAACGGACGAGGAGATAGGAGAAATCTTGAATGGCGAGTATTGTACGCTTGATGAAGGCTTCGAGAAGGCCCATAGATCTCGGGAGAAACGACTCCCAAAACGGAATGCCTGCCGCTCTGTGGGCGCGGGACCTCTTCTATGGCTTCAAATAGCCGTCCAGCCACCCCAGTACTGTCTTGTACCACAACTGGCTGTTCAGCGGCTTGAGTACCCAATGACCCTCGTCGGGGAAGTAGAGCAGCCGCGAGGGTATGTTTTGGCGCTGCAGTGCGGTGAACATCTGGAACGCCTGCCCGTCGGGGACGCGGAAGTCGAGGGCGCCTTCCACGACCAGGGTAGGAGTCTTGAAATTCTGGGCGAAGTTGGAGGGAGAGTCCTTCTCGTAGTTTTGAGGAACCTTCCACGGAACGCCGTGGTGCTCCCACTCGTCGAACCAAAGTTCCTCCGTCTCACCGTACATGCTGACGTTATCGTAGGGGCCGTCATGGGAGACCAAGGCCTTGAAGCGGTCGGTGTGCCCGGCAATCCAGTCGATGTAGTAGCCGCCGGCACTCGCGCCCGCCGCGCCGAGGCGCGACTTATCAACGTAGGTTAGGGCAACCAGGTAGTCCGTGGCCTTCATCAAATCTTCATAGGGCGCGCCGCCCCAGTCGCCGGAGATGGACTCCACAAACTTCTGCCCGTAGCCCGTGGATCCATGGTAGTTGGTCATCATCACCACGTAGCCGTGGGCGGCGAACATCTGCGCGTTCCAGCGGTAGCTCCACCCGTCTTCCCAGGCACTTTGTGGTCCGCCGTGGATCAGCACCAGTCCCGCATATTTCTTGTTCGGGTCGAAAGCAGGAGGCTTCACCAGCAGGCTTTGGATGTCCGCGCCACCAGCTCCTTTGGTGGTTACCGACTCAGCAGAAATCATCTCCAGTTCGTCTGCCAGTGCGTCGTTGATATGCGTCAACGCGGTGGTCTGTTCGGAACCCGATGTTGAGACGCGATGGATCTCCGTAGGCTGCGTCAGCGTGGAGTTGGTTAGCGCTATCCACTTGCCGTCCGCCGAGACCTGCGGTTCGTCGTTGAAGCCACCGGTCACCTTCTCAACTAGAGGCTTGCTGACTGTTGTGCGGAAAATGGGCTGCACCGCCTGTTCGGGCGCGGTGAAGAAGATCGCGTTGCTGTCCGGCGCCCAAGCAAAACTGTTCACCCATTCGTCGAAGTTGGGGGTGACCAGCCTGATCTCACCCGTCTGCCGGTCGTAAACTTTCAGCTGAAACAAGTCGGACTCGTACCCGCTGCGCTGCTGTGAGGTGAAGGCGATGTAGCGGCCGTCGGGAGAATACTGAGGCGAGGCGTCGGAACCGTGCGTGCCGGGGGTGATGTCCTTGGCTTCGCCACCCGCGGCTGGCACGAGATATAGATGATTATCCGTGGTCCAGGCTACGGCGCTGGGTGGCTTGCTGCGGTTCGAAGTGTAACAAACTTCCTTGCCGTCCGGAGAGACCGCGTACCCGTCGGGCGCCCCAACGAAGAAGGTGGGCGCGTCATAGGCGCCCTGCGTCAGGTCGCGCGCTGCTCCCCCTTTCACGGACACAGAGAACAAATGCGTGTATCTCCCGTCGCGCCAGGAGTCCCAGTGGCGGAAGAGCAGTTCGTCGATGATGCGGGCCTTAACCTTGCCTTTTTCGGCCTCCTCCAACCGCCTGCGGTTACAGTCATCGTCGGAACAGTCGAGGTAGACTTGTGAGGTGAAGAGGAGCGTGTCGCCTTTGCGCGCCCACACGACGCCATCAGCCTCGGTGGAAATCGAGGTCAATGCATGTGCTTCGCCACCTGCCATCGGTATGATCCAAACCTGCGACTTGCCTCCGCGTGTCGAGATGAAAGCAATGGATTGGCCGTCGGGCGACCAGCGGGGGCGGTTATCAGAACCTTCTCCGCGGGTGAGCTGGCGTGGCTCGCCGCCTTGGGCAGGTGTCAGCCAGATATGAGTGGGCTTCTTGTTGGCTTCCAAATCGACTCGGGTTAGAGCGAAAGCCACCCATTGCCCATCAGGCGAAACCTGAGGATCGGAAATTCGTTGAATCTTCATCAGGTCGTCGAAAGTGATGGGATGCTTGGCCTGCGCTAAGGTGCAACCGCCAAGGGCTATGAAAACAAGTACCACTCGTACGTTTGTGCGCATTGGTGTCTCCGAGATGCTGACGTGGTGTGCTTGAATTGTTCTCTCGTTAGTGCTTGGTTGTTCCCTCCGACTTACATCAGGGAAAACCCCACGCGGCCTTCGAATACATTCCATATGTTCCCCTGACTCCCCCCGCGCGGTTAGAGTCGCTACGCCTTAAGAGTTGAGTTAATAAACAACCGACATCGGGCAGTACGAGGACGCGAACGACGTGTCCACGGCTTCCTGTGGATTCCGTCATCGCTAAGAGGAGGGCGGCAGGGTACGGGACCTCCACTCTTGAGGTCAGCGGCTTCTCGTGAATCAAGGTAGCGCAGACTTCGCGCCTATCGAAGCCTGCGGCTCTTCTCGGGCACTACGAAGAGACCGCAGAGTTTCTGGGAAGCGAAACTCGCACTACACTTGCTTTTGAGGTCCGCAGCTTGTCACAAACCGGGAATGAAAAGCCGCAGACCGCAAAGACGGCGGTCTGCGCTACCTTGGCTCCTGCTGCTCTCCATCCCATCTTGCGACGACGCAGTTGCAAGTCGGTTACAAGTTACGTTGACTTGGAGAGGACTTTGACCTCTCCGACCAAGTGCGCTTTCAGGCACACGTAGCGGCGAAGTTCACCTCGCACACGTGGCGGCGTTAAGCCGCCTCTACATCAAACTGGCTCACTACCCGGCACAGAGTCACTGCCGATGTCCTTTGCATTCCGAAGAACTGAGTGACCGGCGCTGGCAGCACCTACTTTTGACCTGACCCCATACCCGAAGTTGTTGGCCTCTCGGCCGCTCCGGCGCGAACCCGAGACCAGTTGTACACCGGATACTTCGGTCGCTTAATAGGAGGAACTGGATGCTCTTGCAACTCCTTAAGCGCCACCTCGACGCCCTTCTCCAATTGCGGGTCGTGGCCCTGACGCCACAGGGCAGGATCGAGATCCACTTCGATGTCTGGGGCGACTCCTTTGTTCTCTACGTCGAACTCGCCGGTATCGGGATTATACAGTCCCCAGCGTGGCGCCGTCACTGTGCCCCCATCCATTAAGGGTGGATATCCGCCAATGCCGATGAGTCCACCCCAGGTACGCGTGCCAATCAGGGGCCCTGTGCGAAGCTTCTTGAACATCCATGGCAGCGCGTCGCCACCCGACCCCGCATATTGGTTAATCAGCATCACCTTTGGGCCGAAGATCACTTGCGGGATGACATTGTCTTTGCCCTCTCGCGTCATCGCAACCATCAACAAGGGGCGCTTGAGCCAGTCCACGATGTAATCGGCGATCCAACCGCCGCCGTTGAAACGTTCGTCGATAACGGCGCCCTGTTTCGAATTCTGCGCGAAGTAGTAGCGATTGAAATAAGTGAAGCCGTTTACGGCCGTGTCCGGCACGTACACATAAGCCAACTTGCCGCCGCTCAGCTCCTCCACCTTCTTTCGGTTGCCCTCCATCCACTCCCGCTGTCGCAGCGAACGCTCGTCCGCGATGGGCACCACCGTCACCGTGCGAGCATTGTTACCGCCCGGGTCTGGTCCGACCTTCAATTGCACGGCTTTGCCAGCCCGCTCCAGAAAGAAGCTGTAGATTTCGTCGGTTCCGTGCACCTCACGGTCGTCCACGGCCAGCAAGTATTCGCCTTCGCGGACGTTTACGCCGGGTTCCGTCAGCGGCGCACGCAGGCCCGGATTCCAGTTCTCGCCGAAGTAGACCTTCGCAAAGCGGTAGCGATCGTGGTCTATTGTGTAGTCCGCCCCCAGCAGGCCCACGCTTACGGCTTTCACTTCCGGCCGGTCGCCGCCAAACACATAAATGTGCTGGGCGGTGATCTCGCCCAGCATGTCGGCAAATATGTAATTCAGATCCGCCCGGCTCATGACGTTGTCCACGTACGGCTGATATGCGGCCATCAGCGCTTTCAAGTCCGCTCCGTGCAAATTGGGATCGTAGAACCAGTCGCGCTCGATCCGCCCCATCTCGCGGAACATCTGTTGCCATTCGGCACGCGGGTCGGTGTACACCTTCATGGAGTCCAGGTGCAGCTTCCCGTCGGGCTTGCCGGGCTCGCTCGGCTTGCCCAGAGCGTCGACAGGTTTGATCGCCCACGTGCTGTGAGGCGGTTCGCCTCCAGCGACCGGCGCCATCGGATTGAACGGAGGCAACTCCTCATAGAGCGCCTTCTCGCCATTTGCGGAAACAACGAAGCGGCCGATATTGTCCAGCAGTTTGTCGGTCTTCCGCGTGCACACGTCGAACTTGTGCACAATGCGCCTGTTCGGCCCCCTATCGTTCACGACCGGGCCTTCGAGCAGGTAAAGCACGTGCGTTTTTCCAGCAAGCAGCAGATCGTAGTTTCGGGAAGGAATCGGGAGCGCGAGAATGCGCTGACTGATGTTCTCGAAGTCGATCTTCACTTCGGGGGTTTCCTTGGTTTCCTTTGCACCAACGTCCTTTTTCTCCCCTTGCTTTTCGTCTTTATTTGCTGCTGCCTTGTCGCCACCGGCCTTGGCCTCGCCTTCGAGTTTGCATTCGTCCGTATCAACGGGAGACTTGCCGGACGTATCTGCGCCCACCTTCTCCTCGTCGCTTTGCGGAGCCAGCGGCGACTTGAGATCCTTCCGGAGAACCACCACATAGGCGCTGCCTGTGACCGGGACCTTGTACGCGCCCATGCTGCTGGCGATGGCGGGTCCGTCGTCAGTGCTGGCTATGAAGTAGAGGTATTTCCCGTTCTTGTCGAAGGCTACTGAAGCCGCGTCGCTCAAACCGTCCGTAACTTGATGCGTGGTCTTGTCTTCCACGCCATAGACAAACACCGCGCGCAGCGAGCTATCGAGTTGGCGCGTGTACGCGATCCAGCGGCTGTCCGGTGACCAGACCGGATTGAAGCCTGTGCCGGGTCCTCCGTCATAGGGGTTTGTGTCGACATGGACCGGTTTCCCTCCCTCGATGTCCAAAACCCAGAGGCTCAGCCGCTTGTCGCTGTATGCGATTTTCTTGCTATCGGGCGACCAGGTAGGCGAATAGAAGAACGATGGCGGGTTGCCGAGGCTTTCTTTTTTGACCTCCCCCATGCCATCCTGCTGGCGCAGGTGCAGCGCGTATTCGCCGGACTCATCCGAGAAATAGGCAATCCATTTTCCGTCCGGGGACCACGCCGGATCACGTTCCGCGGCTCCTACGGTGTTGGTGAGATTGCGGATGTCGCCGTGCTCCACGGGCACCGTCAGGATTTCGCCGTGGGCTTCAAAGAGGGCGCGGGCGCCCGTGGGCGAAAGGTTGGCGTTCTCGATCTTGTCGCCGACATTCACGTAGTGCGGCCTGACCGCCGGAAAATCCCCGGTGACGCGAATATTGACGGTGTTCTGTTTCCCGGTGGCTGGTTCAAACAGATGAATCGTGCCGAACTGCTCGTAAACGATTGCGTCCGGGCCAGCCGAAGCTGACTTGATATCCATGCCGTTGCTGGCGAGGGCTGCGGTGACCTGTTTTGATTTGGTGTCATAGACATAAAGGTTCACCGGCCCATCTCGATCGGAAAGGAAGTAAATCTTATCGCCGATCCACATCGGTGTGGAATCGTTGGAATCCCTGCGCGGCACTTTCTCCACGCTGGAATCGGAAAGTCTGGCAATCCAAATCGGAGAAGCGGTGCCACCGCGGTAGTGCTTCAGGCCGCGGTGGAACTGCCACGATTCCCGGAAATTCGTGAAGGGGACGTAGGCAAGGTGCGAACCGTCCGGCGAGTAAGAACCCTCGACCGCCATCGGCAGCGGCAGCAGTTCCGGCAAGCCGCCGGTAACCCCCACGGTACACAACTGCGTGAACCCGGAGTAGCTCTGCCGAGCGGAGCGGAACACGATGCGCTTGCCATCGCGCGTCCAACCAACCACCTGGTCGGCGCCGGGATGTGAAGTCAGCCGCTTGGGAATGCCACCGCTCGCAGGAATCACGTAAATGTCTTCATTGCCGTCGTATTCACCCGTGAAGGCGATCATTGTGCCATCGGGGGAAAATACTGGGTCGATCTCGATGCCTATGTCGCTCGTAAGGCGCTTGGCTTCGCCGCCGTCGCGACCCACGACCCACAGGTCGCCGCCGTAGCTGAACGCAATCTGCGTTTTGCTTACGGTCGGCTTGCGCAAAAGCGCGTATTGATTGGCGGACTCTGCCAACAGCACCGGGGTGGCAAGGAAGCACAGGAACGCTGCAATGAGAATTGACGCGAACAAGCTGAAAATGGACGCGTGTAACTTATTTTGCATCGCAACCTCCCGAAGACGGGCTTTGGCAGAATGGACGATTAGCCGGAATGGCACCAGAGCTTGGCGGTCCCGCGCTAAATCTTCGGGCATGAACTTAAGAGCGACAAAGCGCCCGAGCTTAGTGTCCTCAACCTTGTAGATCACACCGATCCCGCCGGCCACCCAACTTCTCCAGGATGCGACTGTGAGCCACAGTATCCCCCACCATGTTGATGCACTCTCCCGACGTTGGCACTAATCATAGCCCTTAGCCAAACGGAGCGTCAAGATCGGGTGCTTAAAGGCTTAAAGGGGCTTAAAGGGCTTAAAGGGGCCTGACAAGACAGGCCTGCGCCTTGCCGTGGACCCCTTGACCCCAAAACGCCTCTCTGCGATTCGCCGCAAGTGCTTGATTCTCCGTTGCCGATTTACGGCGGATCGGCCTGCCCAGAAATGCAGAGGATTTTTAGCTCAGCGGGCGTGCTGGACAACACTTTGGAGGAGCTGTTAGCGTGCTCCGCGCTCGGTGAGCTAAAAATCGGTTGGACTAAGCCGCGGGGGCAAGGAGAGCCTCTATGGGTATCGATCGCTGGGGTTGGGGCAGAGAGAAGGCAGGCGGGGCGAGTACAACAGGAACCAGATAGCGGTCGATGATGGCTTGGCTCGCTCACCCAATCATTCCCTCACAAACCTCCTTGATGAGGAGACCCATTTTAGACAATCTGATCGGCTATTCATCCGTCTTTGCTCGAATTCATTAAGCTATCAATAACCTCGACGACTATAAACAGCAGGGATATCAAGGGCGAAGCTCCTCGCCTAGTTAGG
>DATJKY010000372.1:0-14116 GCA_035490955.1 Terriglobia bacterium
TTTACCGGCTGGACCGACGTAGACCTCTCCGAGAAGGGTAAGGCGGAGGCTAAGGAAGCCGGACGAGTGCTTAAAGAGCAGGGATACACCTTCGATCTTGCCTTTACTTCGGTCCTGAAGCGCGCCATTCGCACGCTGTGGATTGCGCAGGATGAGATGGACTTGATGTGGATTCCGGTCATAATCGACTGGCGCCTGAATGAGCGGCACTATGGTGCACTGCAGGGCTTGAACAAGGCACAGACTGCAGCGAAGTACGGCGAGCAGCAGGTGAAGGTGTGGCGGCGCAGCTACGACATCCAGCCTCCAGCGCTCGAACCGACCGACCCTCGCTTTCCGGGCAACGATCCGCGTTACCAGGGCCTCGCCCAGAGAGAGCTTCCGCTTACGGAGTGCTTGAAGGATACGGTGGCGCGTTTCCTCCCATGCTGGCACCAACTGATAGCGCCGCCGGTTCGGTCTGGCAAGCGGGTGCTGATTACGGCGCACGGCAACAGCTTGCGCGCGCTCGTTAAGTATCTTGACAACGTTTCAGACGCTGACATCATTGAGCTGAATATCCCCACCGGCATGCCGTTGGTTTACGAATTGGATGACGAGCTGCGGCCCCTCGGCAACTACTACTTGGGCGATGCAGAGCGGGTAAAGCAGGCGATGGAGGCCGTGGCCAGTCAGGGCAAGGCCAAAAAGTAGCATGGACCGAGCTCACCCTGTCCCTTCCCGCCAACCGTATTCTCCCACAAGAGGGACAAACTGGCAGGCGTCGAGGATTTGGGTGAGAGTTTCGCCTTTCTGCTTGAGAATCAGGTGCAGGCTCTGCTGAAAACGATTTCCGACGGGGATGACCATCCGGCCGCCTTCGTCGAGTTGGTCGAGGAGCGTGGGGGGAACTTGGGGTGCGGCCGCGGTGACCAAGATGACTTGGTAAGGGGCAGCGGCAGGATAACCCTTGCTGCCGTCGGCCCATATGACCTCGATGCCCGTATAGCCTAACCGCGCCAGGCGGGCGCGTGCCGCCTCCACGTGTCGGGAGTTGCGCTCAACGGTGTATACCTTTGCTCCCAGGTGTGCCAGGATGGCTGCCTGGTATCCCGTCCCTGTTCCGACTTCCAGTGCCTTGTCACCCGGCTCCACCTGCGCTGCCTCCGTCATAGCGGCCACGATGTAAGGCTGGGAAATGGTCTCCGACGCGCCGATGGGCACCGGCCTGTCGTCATAAGCCATGCCCAAAAAAGCAGGCGGCACAAATTCATGGCGCGGGACGCTGAACATGGCATCAAGCACTCGCGCGTCGCTTATGCCGCGGCGACGGAGTTGCTGTTCCACCATCTCACGCCGTTCGGCTTCAAAAAGCGCTGCCTCGGTCATACGCCAGTGACCTGTTTTCAGCCGTCAGTGGTCAGTTGCCAGCCAAGAGCCTACAGTCCGACGACGCTGACTACCTTCGCCACATTAAGAATAGCACCGCCGTCTGAGTTCTAATAGACAAAACAAGGAACTGCATCGGGTTCAAGGGGAATCAGTCTGAAAGGGATCCCGGATTCGTGCGGTCCGGCTGGCGCAGACCTTCAGCGCTGGGTTGCTTGTGCGCCTAGCCACTCGAAGCGCGCCGTGAAATGCCGCAAAAAGGGCGCCTCATAGGTCAGTCTGAGGCCACGAATCTGCTCCCTACGTGACCACACTTCGAGGATTACTTCGATGACGTAGTCAATGTGGCTTTGGGTGTAGACCCGACGGGGGATGGCGAGGCGAACCAGGTCCATCTTAGCGTCGTCGCCAAACATCAGAGTGCCAATCTCGACCGAACGGATGCCGCCCTCGAGATAGAGCTCGGCGGCGAGCGCTACGCCCGGAAACTCACTTGGCGCGACATGAGGCAGGAAGGCGCGCGCGTCGATGTAGACGGCGTGGCCGCCCGGAGGCTGCACGATGGGAACACCCGCTTGGCTGATGTGACGGCCCAGGTAAGCGGTGGAGGCAAGGCGGTAGCTGAGGTAGTCCTCGTGCAGCACCTCTTCCAGGCCGACGGCGATCGCCTCCAGGTCACGCCCCGCCAGGCCGCCGTATGTCGGGTAGCCCTCAGTCAGGACGAGCAGGTTTTTTTCCTGTTGTGCCAGTGCGTCATCATTGGTGCATAGAAAACCGCCAATGTTGGCCAACCCGTCCTTTTTGGCGGACATGGTGCAGCCGTCGCCCAGCGCGAACATCTCCTGCGCAATGGACTTCGGGGTCCGCGCCGAATAGCCCTCTTCGCGCTGTTTGATGAAGTACGAGTTTTCCGCAAACCGGCAGGCATCAAAGTAGAGCGGAATTCTGTGCCGCAGGCAGACGGCACGCACCGCCCGTGCGTTCTCCATGGAGAGGGGCTGGCCTCCGCCCGAGTTATTGGTGATAGTCACCATCACCAGGGGCACCCGCCCCGGGCCTACGCGCTCGATGAGCTGCTCGAGCGCACCGATATCCATGTTGCCCTTGAAAGGGTAGGGGTTGGCAGGCTGCAGTCCTTCCGCTATGGGCAGGTCCAGCGCCTCGGCCCCGGCGAACTCCACGTTGGCGCGTGTCGTATCGAAGTGGGCGTTGTTGGGCACCACGTCGCCCTTTTTGCACATCACGCCGAAGAGAATGCGCTCAGCGGCGCGGCCTTGGTGGGTAGGGATGACGTGTTTATAACCAAAGATGTCCTGCACGACGCGGCGCAACCGCTCAAAGCTGCGGCTGCCCGCGTAGCTTTCGTCTCCCTCCATGAGCGCGCCCCATTGCCAGGTGCTCATGGCGCCGGTGCCGGAATCGGTAAGCAGATCAATCAAGACTTCATCTGCCGGCAACAGGAAGAGGTTGTTGTGCGCGGCTTGTAGTTGCTGTTCACGCTCCTCGCGTGTGGTCCATCGTATGGGCTCAACGCTTTTGATTCTGAAGGGCTCGATGATCGTTTTGATGGCCATGAGGCTATAGCTAGCCCAGCGCCTGGAGCTTCTATGTTTGAAACGGCTGAAAGCCACGGCCTTGCATCAGGGCACCGCTTAAGAGGCAGCGGAAAAGTGTTGTAGCGTTTTCCGCAGCCTCTTAAAGCGTACCACCGATTCGCCGAAAGAACGGGCAGACCTTCACCTCTGCGCCAGTCGCGACTGATGAGGTCAATCTGCCACATTGATTAGGGATCGACAGTGCTACTGATCCGCTAGGGTGCTGGGGCGCTGGAAGAACTGGGCCCGTTCAATAAGATAGTCAGCGTGTGGTGAGGCAGATTCACCACCAGCGGGCCTTGACCCGCCGGCGAGGGTTGCTTCTCGGGCGCAGCCTGGCTAGCCTTGCCCCATTCAATGACGTCCGGCAAGGGCGTCTCGTAGGTGAAAGGAGCGGTCTGTACTTCCGGTTGTGCCGGAGAGACGTTTACAGCCTCTTCGGCGCTTTCAGCGGGTTGCTCGGCTTCGCCCGCCTGTTCTTCAGGCTGGTAAGAGGGTTGGCGCTGGTAGTAGTAATCTTCGTATGGACATCCCTGGGAAGGATGGCTGTCCGAGAAGGTTAGCGGGGGATACCACCACCACGTGAAGGTTGGAGGGAAAAATGGCCAAAAAAAGAATGGACGCGGGCGAAAGAAGACATTGCCAAAAAATGGGTTAAAAAAGCCCGACTGCGGTGGGAACACGTGTGGATGGCCGTGGAATCCAGTCCTTGGCGGGCGGTTAGCGGTGGTCAGCCGTGTGCTATGAGGGCCGGAAAGCGACCTACCGTTTGCCGCGCGCGAATTAGGCTGAGACCAATAGCGAGGATTCCGGCCAGCAAGGTAGGCGCTACTTGGAGATCGGCCTTGGGCGGCCGCCGACCGGGTTGCCGTGCCTGGGCTTCGGTAGTGTTGGAACCCGGCGCCGGGCCGGACGAAGTGACCGGGCCCCCTAAAAGAGAAAGGCGTGAACGTACCACGATAGGATGAGAAAGACCCGTAGGGGGGCCGCGGGGCAGGTGACGGCGCAGACGGACGGAACGCCGGCTGGCCGCCAAAACTGGGACCCCCGCCGACATGGGCGCCAAAGCTTCCGCCGCCATGACCGACTGAACCGTGATGCTGGGCCCAGATGGGGCGCATGAGAACGCAGACGCAAAATAGAGTGAGCGCGAGACGCAAGCGGGTTAGGCTCCTCATAGCCACCTCCCTGGCACCGCCCTCCGACGCCCGGATGCTTTCACTGTTACGCTAACGCCGCAATGGGGGGCATGTCAAGCCTCATTCATTCTCTCATTCATTCAGGATCATGCATTGCGATTTTTTCACTCGAGCCCTCGAGCTCAGACACTAGCTTAGCTAGTGCTTAGCTGGCTAAGCTGGTCCCGAGTGTGCCAAGGGGCGTCAAGCCGCCGCACTCCAAGTCGCGCTTCGCGGGAATCGGAAAATTCAGAGATCAGGGTTCAGAGTGAACAGGCCTTCGCCTCGCCCGAGAAAAGGCGGGCTCATTCAGGACTAGAGGCCAGAGCTAGGAAGAAGGGACGACCCTCACAACTCGAAAACCGAAGTCGCTGTAGCGCTTCCATCGCGTTCTCAAATTCCCACTCCGCACCGGAGTAATAGGCTCGCCGTTGGCCTCGCGATATCGGGGATCGGGCAGCCGCGTCCCCATTCGCGCCCAGAAGATCACAATCACGACGTCGCAGCCGGCAGGTGGGGCTAGCCCTCGATCGATGGCTTCCTGCGGGGTCATCGTCGCCCGCATCACAGTTCCGGCACCGGGCTTATCCCAAGCCAACGGCTCCAGAGAGACCTTTCCCCTGCCATGCGGTTCATACTGCCGTTGGCCGATCACATCGAGGGCGATTTGGCGCTCGGCAGGCACATCTCCGGGCGAAGAAAGAAAAATAGTCAGGTGAGGAATGAACTTTCGCGGGGTTCCTGATCGGAGTCGGAGGGCCGACGTCGGTTAGATACCTCAGTCATGTTGTTCGAGGGGTATATCGGATCCACCCGAAGGAATAGGGAAACAAAAGTCCTGATTGAATTGACACTGTGAATGGCTTATGCTTTCTCGTTCCGGAGCGAATGGGCGTTGCGGGTATGCCGGCTGCTCTGCCTCGGTATGGCGGACGGCTGTCGGATCCCATTTTCCAAGACCCGCGCCCGCCGGGCCCATCGCGACGGACGTTTAGTTCCCCAAAAGGCGGCTTGCGCCCGATGGAGCTCAGAGGAGGACCATGGCCTTGAAATCTTTTCGCTCTTGGATGTTCCCTCTCGCCGTTTTCTTCTTTGCCTGTTGCTCCTTGCCTGGCGACGCCGGGAGGGGGCCTTTTCCCTCGAGCGCGACGGAGACTTCCGAGGAAGCTTCGACGCCGCCCGCCAACATCACGATTGCGGGTCCCTTGCGACCCTTCCTGCGCATGGCCGCCGTCAGCCAGAAGGCCTCGGTGGAGGAAGTACTGCCCCTGGTAGCGCGCAAGGTCGCAATGGAAGGTTACGATCGCATGGGTAAGGTCGGCAAGCCCACTGAGTACCTGGTCCTGTTGAAGCGATACGTGGAACAGGCCAGGGAATTAGCCACCCTGGCAGGCCGAGAAGGCGTCATCCGTGTTTCCAGTTGTTCTGAAGCAGGGGCACTGCTTAAGGTTCTTGGTTATCGGCTTCAGCAAGGCTGCGGGCCCGACGTTGCCGTAGAAACGGCCGATCCGGAAAGAGCCTTTGTCACCATTGACTCAGGGTTCCCGCTGACGGATCTGGAAGAGACACTCCAGGGCCGCAAACCCTTTGTGCATCCGTTCCCCGCCTCACCGGTGCCGGTACTGTTCTCCCAGAGCGATTGGACGGTGAACGCCAAAGGTAAGAAGACTACAGGTGACGTCGTGGATTGCCTTTTAGGCGATCCCGCTCTGTCCAGACTTTACTGGGCCATGGCTCAGATGGACGTGGATACCGGAAAGTTCCTGCGGCGTTCTATTGGCCTCGACGAACTCCTTCCCCTTGCACCCGTTCTGGATTTTTACGGTAGCCAGCTTCGCATCCGGTCTGAACGGGTGATAGTACCCGGGGGAGTTGCCGCCGAACCTGGGTGGAAGAATCTGGTGGGAGCCAGCCCGGCCTCACCCAAGGAATTCCTCATGGGGCTGCTCACGAAGGACGGCGGTTGGTTAGCGGCTTATTTTGATGCGCTTTCCTGGACCGGCCCGACCCAGCAGGCTTACCTCACCGAGCCACGCCGGTTGAAGCTCTTCTATGACGCACTGCGAGGACGGGATATTTCCCCGGGCCCGACCGCCGCAGTATTCCGGCCTAATCCAGCGCTTGTCTTGCTGGTGAGCCGGCTGCAGTTGGACTCCAATGACCAACTGCACGTTCCCGGAAACCTGAATGTCTGGAAGGAAATACTCGGTCAAAAGTGGGACTCCAAGATGGTTCGGAAGGTGGCCACGCGTTACGGCGGTTGTCAGAGTCCCGAGCAGTTACTGGAAGGGATGTTTGCCTTTTCCCGGGTATACGCGGATGCCGGACCACTGCAAGTCTACATGAGCTTGAATGAAGTCGATCGCGGACGGTCTGGAGACCAACGCTTAAGTGTGCAAACAGTGCGCCTGCTAGCGGAGAGGTTCGCGCGCTTCGGCAACCAGTATCCTATCTTTGCCGAGTTTCACACCCTAAATAACACTGCCATTAGCAACTTTCTCGGCGCGGCGGAGGCCGTTGACCGCACGCCCAACCTCGTGCTGCGCGCCGATGCGATGGGCATTTTTCAAGCCAACGTGGGGCTGTGGCAGATCCTGGCGCGGCAGGCACAAATCCCAAGCACGGACTGGAACAACTCATGGCAGCGCGTCATCCGTCCTTTCGCCGACGTTGGCTCGTCACCCCAACTTTTCGATGCTGCGCGAAGCTCGCTCGGGGAGCTCTTTCGGGCGGCCGGGGCCAAGCCCCAGCTTTCGCAGGATGAAATCATCACCTTGCTGGCAGGCCCGGAGCAGACCAGCGAAGAAAGCCAACGAGTGAGGCGAGAGCTGGCTGAGAGGATGCATTCCGCTCTTGAAGCACAACGCCTCGTCTCTCTCGATACGGTATTCGCTTTCGCAGCCGACTTGAATCAAATGGAGCAGGGGAAGGCCGTCGGCGACTCGCTGGTACATCTGGCGGGGGAGTTTCGAGAATTCCAGATGCCCAAGCCGCTTTTTAGCAGCGGGGAACGCATAGAATGGACCCCGGGCTTCAAGCGTAACTCTCACATCCAACAGGAATTGGCGACGGATTTGGCCAGGAGTGTCAAATCCTCGCGCTCCCCCGCACAATTGGCAATGGTTCGCGGCCAGCTCGTTCCTTTCCTAAGGGACATCCTGGTGGGACTAAACTACGCCTACTATGCGCCTCCTGCCGCTCAGATGCTTTTCAATAACCCGCTTTTCGTCCGTGCACACGACTTCACTGGAGAAGGCGTGATCATGGGGGGAGAGCCGGGGTGGAAGACTCCTAGCTTGCTCGGTCGTGGCTCGACAGCGAGCGGCGGCGCTCATCTCACCGGCTCTCTAGCTGACCTCCCTTACGTTCTCGCACAGGTCGAGCAGGACTTTATTGTGCCGGAAAACGTCCAGTCTCTGGTCTGGGAGGATATGGCACCCTCTCTTTTGACGAGCGCAGTCCTGCCGCGGTGGTGGTGGGTGAGCCGAAATGAACTCCATGCCGTCACGCTCTACCAGCTCTTGGGTGAGGAGGCTTTAGGGGCGGCTGCAAACAACGAGCAGTTGGCCCAGGGAGTACTGGCTATCCTTTCCGAGAGCATGCCCGCTCGGAGGCTCGAATTGGTTGGGAAGGATCTCCGGTCGGGGCGTGGCGATGAGGCCCTTTCCCGTGTCACGCCGGCAGAGTCCTTCTGCTTAGCCACCGAGTTGCGACGAAAATATCCTGAGCAGATCGCAACCTGGGGGAAAGCAGGACAGGACCTTGTGAAGCTAGCCCAGCATGACCCTCAGGCTGTTAGTTGGGACCGCCTTTCGGAAGATTTTGGCGTGCCTCATCCCGCACTCGCCCAGACCTACGCTCGCGAGTTGCTGGCTGTGAAACCCTTCCCAACTTTTCTCGGCTACTCCAGCCGCCTGATGGCAGAGTCCTGGGAGTCTAACAATCTATATTGGGCTCGTTTAGCCGACGAAAAGGATTATTCTCCGGCGATGCTTAACCGCTTGGTTCCCGAGCTGACTTATCGTATGATCGAGAAGATTTTTGCCACAGACCTGGAAGACTGGCCCGCGCTGCTCCGCGCCTTGCGGGAAACGGGAGAGGAGTTCCGTCGCGGCAAGATTGCTTTCGTGCCGACAGGTAGGGCGGCATCCGGACTGTGAGGACCGGTTTCGAGGTTTGGCAGGCTGATGAAAGTGTCGTGGCGCGCCCTTCCGAGGCCCTGAATAGCGTTCATCAGCCTGCTTTAGGGCTTTTGGAAATGTCTGGCCGGCCCCCGCTGGCAGGGGCGGAAACACGCGAGGGTGAACCGTGAAAGAAAGAGTGCTCTTGTTACTTTGGGTAGCTCTAATACCATTCGTGGGCACGCCGGTTGGCGCGGCAGCACAAGAGAATAAGCCGGATAAACCCGAGTATCGTCTGGCCGTCGATGTCGACATGGTCCAGTTGAACGTCGCGGTGACGGACAGTAAGGGAAACTACTTGACCGGCCTGCGTCCTAATGACTTCACGATTCTTGAGGATGGAATTCAGGAGAAGATCGCTACCTTCGGAGAAAATGAGGTTCCCCGGAGATTGCCCGACATGACGCCAGGAGCAGGCAGCCCGCCAGCGGAACATTCTGCTCCCGAAGTTCCTGCTCCGGGAGAGAAATTGACGAATCGGCCTACCTCGCCGGTAGCGGGGGCGAAGGTTTTCATCCTCTTCGATACGAGTAACTACATGTATCGAGGATTCGTGTTCGCGCAGGATGCCATTTGCCAATTCATCCGGTCCCTGGATCATCCGGACCGAGTAGCATTCTACTCTTATAGCCGTGATTTTTCCCGAGCCGCTCTGCTTTCGCCAGACAGGTTCCAGGTCGTGCGCGGCGTCCGGACGACGGTGGCCGGAGACGACGCTGCGCTTTACGATGCTCTGCTCATGACGGTCAAGGATGCTGCGGGGTTCTCGGGAAGAAGAGTGGTGGTGGTCTTTTCAAATGGCCCTGACAACGCCAGCATGGTTGCGCCGGAAGACGTGCGCGAGTTGGCTGAATCGGAGGGCATTCCCATCTACATGATCAGCACCCAGCAAGCTCGACTCGATCCGATTTCCACCGCCGTGTTCGAGCGCATGAGCGCCACTACGGGGGGGAAGGCCTATTTTGCAAAGAACTGGACGGAACAGCAGCAAGCCTTCGTATCTATCCGAGAAGATTTGGCACACCTCTATTCACTGAGCTACTACCCGCAAGTGAATCCCAATCGGGGCTGGCGCAGGATCACGGTAAAGCTCGAGGGGGAGCACTTACAAAAGTACCACATCCGCACCCGCAGCGGCTATCGACCCCAATTGGCTCGGACCACCCAGCAGGTGATGACTACAACGGAAGTCCCGTGACTGAATCGGGCTTGTGGGTAACTGAGTCAGGAAGCCTCATGGCAAGTGCGTCCTGGCCGGCAATCCTCCAGGGCGACGGTCTGGCCGTCGGGTCCGACGCAATTCTGAGTGTGGGAGCACCAGTAAATGCCACTACCGGACTGGCTCACGTGGAAGTCACGTCCCGTATCGATGAACATCTCCTTGCAGCGGAGAAAGCGGCAGTGGTCCAGAGTCGCGGTCTGGGATTCATTATCGTTGGTCAGCATCCTTTGTGCTCCTTTGGACATTTGCGGGCGCAGCCCGCCTTGGAGTGCGGCAGCTCGACGCCGCTTTGTGATTTCCCCCCTTGTGCCATACCGTTTTTCTGCGGTTTCGCAGCCTTTCCCGCTTACGCTTCTTTGCCCGCGGCGCGCAACACAGCACGCTTCACAGCCACGCGGGCAAGTTGGACCTTGTAGCCATTCTGACTCAGCGGAGTAGCCTTGCTCAGTGCGGCCTTTCCGGCATCCCCTGCTACCCCGGCATTAACGGGTTTCCCGGCCAACGCCTGTTCCGCCTCTGGAGAGGGCCAGGGCACCGGCGCCACCTGGCCTAGCACCACGCGCGCACTCTTCACCTTGTCGCCGTCCATGTGGAGCACGACAACGGCGGAAGCCAGCGGCCAATCCATGACCTCTCTCTGAAGCACATCGTAAACCGCCGTTTTGGCGCCACCATGATGAGGCACGATGATCTCGACTAAGATTTCGTTCGGCTTCAGTGCGTGCTCCCTTTCACCCTCGGCCTTCGGCGTCACGAACAGCTTTTCAACCGGCATCTCGTGTGCGCCATGAGGACCCTGCACTTTCACCTTGGCACCCAAGGCGATTAGCATGGGTGCCAGGCGGGACGGGCTGACAAAGTAGGCCGGGCCGGAGTTGCCAAGAATGGCATGATAGCGGTTATCGCCGTTGGAAACGAGCGACTTACCGTTCAGCATAGCCAGCAGCCCGAATCCCGCGCGGTAATACCAGCAATACGGCCGTTGCAACAGATCGCCGCCGACCGTACCCACAGCCCGGACCTGCGGACTTGAGATGTTCTCCGCCGCCTGGACAAGGCCGGCATACTCTTCGCGCAGGCCGGGCGTATCGATCAATTCCTGAAGCGTCGCCATTGCACCAAGTCGCAGTTCCTTGCCTGCCTTGAAGTCGATCCCACCCAGACCTTTGACCTTCTGCAGGCTCACCACGCGTTTGGGAGTGGTGATGTAATCCTTCATGAGGTTGAGTAGATCGGTGCCACCGGCCAAGACTTCGGTCTCGCCCCAACTGCCCGCGAGCAGCTTGGCGGCCTCCTCCGGAGCGGTAGGACTTGCATATTCGAAGGCTTGCATCAGGAAGTCTCCTTTCAGACTCTTCACGCACGCCGCACCGGTTTAGGCCCCTCCCGAGACTATCGGGACGGGGGCCGACGGTGCTACATTGGAGCCACGACCCCTCACCCGGCTCGCTACGCTCGCCACCCTCTCCCCAAGGGCCGCAAGGGAGAGGGAAAAAATCTGCAAACTTCAGCCCTCTACCAAGGGGAGAGGGTGGTCGCTGTAGGCGACCGGGTGAGGGGACTCTTACTCGCAAAGTTGCCGAAAAACTTGACTCAAGAGGTCAAGTTCCAAACCTCTAAAGCCCTCTACCCCATGCCTCCCTTTTCCAGTGCTGCCAGAACCTTGTCAGGCGTAAGCGGCAGGGTGGGGACACGCACCCCGATGGCGTTGGCCACCGCATTGGAGATCGCAGCACCCGGTGAAATCACCGGCGGCTCGCCCAGGCCGATCACGCCCCGCTCGTCGTAACCTGGCCCGGTCATCATGTGCACCACCAGTTCGCCGATATCGCCGATGCCGGCCAGTTTGTAAAACTCCATGTTGGGGTTCAGCATGCGGCCCGTCTGTGCGTCCATGATCTTCTCTTCGTAAAGGGCATAGCAGACGCCCATGATCAGGGCGCCGTAACACTGGCTCTCCGCGGTTTTCAGGTCGATGATCAGGCCACAGTCTTGGGCGGCGACCATGCGATTGATCCTGACGATGCCGGTCTCGGTATCCACGGAGACGTCCGCCACCTGGACGCCGCCCACGCCGCCAGAGTTCAGCTTGCATTCCGAGTTGCGCGCCTGCTCACCTTGCGCTTCTATAGGCTTCACTCCCAGCTTGGCGCACGCCTGTTTCCAGGTGAGGCTCTTGGACGAATCGCCTTTCATGCGGATCTGCCCATCAACCGCTTCCAACTGGTCCGGCTGCGCGCCGAGATCTGGGGCAACGACCTTGAACAATTCGTCGCGCGCGTTGACGGCGCCGCGCCGTGTGGAACCGCTCACCCCGCCCACGGTAGTGCTGCCACCCGAAGGATCGTCGGCCGGATACTTGCTGTCGCCAATTTCGACCTTTACGGCGTCGAGCGGCAGACCCAGCGTTTGAGCCACGACAATGTTGATGACGGTTCGCGTGCCGGTTCCCAGGTCCTGGCTGCCGAGCTTCACCGCCACCGATCCGTCGGGTTGGATGGTGACCGCGCACTTACTTTTGTGCGCGTCTCCGCCCCAGGTGTGCAGTGAGACCCCCAACCCGCGCTTGATGTGCCCCTGGCTCTTGTCGCCGCGAGGGTGCCAGTATTTCTGCCATTCCGAAAGTTCTGCAGCCTTCTTGAGCTCGTCTTTGTAAGCCCGCGCCAAGTCCTCGTTGGGCGCCAAGTCGGCGTTCTTCGCCAAGAGCTCTATGGGATCCATGTTGAGCTTGGCGGCGAGATCGTCCAGCGCCGCCATGGTGATGAGGCATGCTTGCGGATGATTAGGCGCGCGCCAGGCACGAGCCGGGCCGATGTTGGTCGTGATGAAGGTGTGGGTTCGGTTCAGATTCGGAATCTTCAACACGTAAGGAAGGGGAGGAACGCCGGCGCCTCCGATGCCCCCGGTACCCCAGGATTCCGACTGCCAGGAGGCCAGCGTCCCATCTTTCTTCGCCGCCACCTTCACCTTGCCGAACGCGGAAGGACGGGCTCCCGCTACCAGCAGCTCCGAATTCCTCTCCAGCATCAGCTTCACAGGCTTGCCGCTGTCCTTCGCGAGTCGCGCCGTCTCAATCGCCCAGCGGTCCGCCGCGAACTTACTGCCGAAACCTGCGCCCATGTACTGGCAGATGATGTCGACGTTGTTGGCCGGGATACCCAGAGGCTCGGCAAACTGGCCACCAATCGCCGAAACAGCCTGCGTGGAAGCCCAAGCTGTCATGCTCTGCGGGTCCGTCCATTCCACCACGTTCCCGTGCGACTCCAGGCAGCAATGGGTGATGACCGGAATACCGTAGTAGCCTTCCGAGACGACGATGTCGGAGTCCTGGAAAGCCTTATCGGGGTCACCTACCTTCTGCGTGACTGCCGGCTTGGTGTGACCGGTATCCTGGCTAAAGTCTTCCTCGACCACGAAGAACGGAAGTTGCTCGTACTCCACCTTGATCTTGCGGATGGCATCCTCCGCTATTTCCTCGGTCTCGGCGGCTACAGCGGCGATTTCGTCCCCTTGCCACTGTACTTCTTTGCCGACGTCTTGAATGATCCGCACCGACTTCACGCCGGGCAGGGACTTAGCGGCAGAGAGGTCGATGGACTTGATCGTGGCGTGGGCATAAGGGCAGCGCAGTACCTTGGCGAAGAGCATCCCCGGCCTATTGATGTCGTAGGTGTACTTGGCGCGACCGCTCGACTTGGCGGGGCCGTCAATCCGGCTGATGCGCTGGCCGATCAGTCCTCGCTCACCGGCGGGCGGCCAATCGTATTTACAGGTTGCCATTGGATTTCGTCTCCCTCAGTGTCTTCCGGTCCGGAGTCTCTCAGTCGGAACTCATACCCGGCAAACTAAGCGATCCCGGGCCGAGCCACGGAACGACTGTGTGGCTCGTTAGCTTTCAGGCGTCTTGGCGGCTTCAAGCACCGCCGCTCTCACTCCCATATAGGTGCCGCAGCGGCACAAGTTGCCGCCCAGGCCCTTCTCAACATCCTCACGGCTCGGGTTGGGATGCTTTTGCACGTATGCGGTGCACGCCACTACGAAGCCCGGCGTGCAGAAGCCGCACTGCTGGGCATCATTGTTGACGAAGGCCGTCATCATGGGGCTCAGCTTGCCCTCCTCAGCTAGGCCCTCGATGGTCGTGATGTTGTGTCCCTGAGCCTCTATGGCCAGGATGTTGCAGGCGTAGACTGGCTTACCGTCCATGATCACCGTGCACGAACCGCAGACCCCACGGTCACAGACGCGCTTGGCGCCGGTGAGGTCCAGATTGTTGCGGAGCGTGTCCAGCAGGGTGACACGCGGTTCCAGGCTCAGCTGGTGAGGCTTGCCGTTCACCTGCAGGGTGATGGGAACTGAACCTGGGCCGACCACTGCCGCACCCGAAGGCGCGGCGTTTTCGAGCGTTGCTTCCCCTGCCAGCAAACCCCCGGACACCGCGACGCCGGCGCCCTTCAAGAAATCACGGCGTGTCAGAGCCTCATTCGCCCGGGGTCTTCGTGGCTTGTCTCTTTTGCGTCTCATGATGAGCTCCTTTGTTTACTGAGCCAGGCGACTACAATATCGAAGACGATT
>DATJKY010000373.1:0-10025 GCA_035490955.1 Terriglobia bacterium
TGGCCTGGGCATAGTGCAGCCGTCGGAAGACGGTCACCAGGGGAGCCGCATCTACTTGGGCGTCGACCAGCTTGGCAGCCGCTTCATGTTCGCCAGCAAGGGTCTGCACTCTGGCAATCCGCAGGACGTTCCCTTCGAGAACCCTGGCCAAGCCGTTGTCCCGGAGAACTATGTCGAGAGCCTGGTCCCACGGTACATCATCGAGCACCAAAGTGAGGGTCCCAGTCACGTTGGCATCCACAATGACGTTCAGCTTGCTGATCTCGTGGATAAGCCGGAAAAAGTCCTTGAGGTCGACGTCCTTAAGGTTGAGTGAGATCCGCTCACCGGTGTACTCTGCATGCTGCTGCCCTTGGCCTGCCGGCCCACCCGCGGCGGGACCGGGTTGCTGAGGCAAGCTCGGCGAACTCTGTTGAGTTGGGCTGGCCGCGGCCCGCGCTAGGGTCTGGGCCGCTTTCGCAGCCTGCGCCTGCTCGGCGGGAGCAGCAGAATGCTCGACGTCGCTCACGCCTAAAAGGATGCCCCCTACTGCCAGACCCATCGCCACGAAATTGCATTTAGCCCTTGTTTTCATTTTATTTCTCCCGGAGCCGGACTGAGTATCTTGACGACCTCACGAAAGTGGACCTCGCGCTTGGAGTTAAAGATGTTTCCCTTGAAATAGACCGCATCCGGCGTGATTTTGCTCACCACTCCGTCGTACACCGCTTCACCCTCCCGTAGGAAGTAAGCACGGTTATTGGGCGCGGTGACGACAGCAATCATTTTTTGGGTTGCGCTGTCGCGCACGACGCCCTTCAGTTTCAACTGTTCCACAAGAAGGCCCCGAGACCCCGGCGGGCGATTTGCCGGCAAGGGATTGGGATCATCCTTCTCCTCCTGCTCAGGGCGTGGTGGCGGCGGAAGCTTGAAGGGATCGCGAAGTGCCCACTTGCCGCTCGGCGTGCTGGGAAACTGGCCCGCGGATTCCCGTAGAGCACTAGTGCTCGCGTGATTCGTAGTGTATGGTCCGTGGTCAACCTGGGCCGTCGGCTGCACTTTCTGGCTTGCAGCAGAGGAAGGGCTGAGAGGGCCAGTCTGAGAAGCAGAAGCCGCCTGTCCCTGGTTCATTATTGGTGGTCCGTCGTACCCCCGAGCCCCAGACCGACCACCCAAACTCTTTGTGGCAGACGAGTGCTCAGAAACCTCCGGGGGAGCAGTAGTGGGTTCTCCATGGTCCTTGGTAATAGATTCGTTGTGACCCTGGGCCGGGGGTTGATCACCTGGATCCATGAGAGCGGCTAAGAGAACAGGAGGCGGTTGAAAAGCGGCAGCTTTCCCTTCTTCCTTTTTCCCCTGTTCCCCTTTCTTAGCCTGCTGAGCCACAGGTTGAGCCTCGTAGGTCCAGCGGTCCGGGGAAACCGGTGACCGTGGGAAGAGGCCCGGAGACGCGGGCTCAACGTGCAGAATGGTTATGGCTTGCGACGCCCTTTGCCAGACTGGGGCGGAGGGCATCATAAGCGGGGATTCCGGGTCCGTGGCTTGTGGTCCGTTGTAACCCTGAGCCACGGGTTGGTTTCCCGGCTTTACGGCCTGAGACTTCGGGAGAGTCGGCTGGGAATCAGTCAAGGCCGAACTGCTTCCCGTTTCGGACGGTTTCGACGCTCCCACCTGGACTGCACCGGAGGCCTCATCCTCCGTCTGCTCGGCCGCAGGTTGAGTATCTTCGGTCCAGAGGACTGGAGATAACGGCGTTCGCGGCAGCAGGCTTGGAAATGGTAGTTCAGCCCTAAGAGCGGACATAGCTTGCGAAGCCCTGCGCCAGACCGCAGCGGAGGGCATCGTGAGCAGTGGTCTCTGGTCCGTGGTTCGTGGCCCATCGTACCCTGCAGGCGGGGACTGACCTTCCAGCTTCACAGCATGGGAGGGGGGGACCGGAGCCGGCGGGGAAGCTGCCAAGGCCGAACTGTCCGTTTCAGATAGGTTCGACGCTCCCTCCTGAACCGCACCGGAGACCTCATCCTTCGTCTGCTCGGCCGCAGGTGGAGTATCTTCGGTCCAGAGGGCTCGAGATAACGGCGTTCGGGGCAGCAGGCTGGGAGACGCAAGTTCAGCCCTTAGAGCGGTCATAGCTTGTGACGCCCTTTGCCAGAGCGGACCGGGGGGCATCATAGGCGGGGATTCTGGCTCCGTGGCTTCTGGTCCGTTGTAATCCTGAGCCGGGGGCTGGTCTCCCGGCTTTACCGCCTGAGACTGCGGGAGAGCCGACTGGGAAGCAGCCAAGGCCGAACCACTCCCCGTTTCAGATGGTTTCGACACTCCCTCCTGGACTACACTGGAGGCCTCATCCTCCGTCTGCTTGGCCGCAGCTTGAGTACCTTCAGTCCAGAGGGCTGGAGACAACGGTGTTCGCGGCAGCAGGCTGGGAGACGCCAGTTCAGCCCTCAGAGCCGTCATGGCTTGCGACACCCTTTGCCAGAGCGCAGCGGAGGGCATCGTGAGCAGTGGTCCCTGCTCCGTGGTTCGTGGCCCATCGTACCCTGCAGGCGGGGACTGACCTTCCGGCTTCACAGCAGGGGAGGGGGAGGCCGAAGCGGGCTGGGAAGCCGCCAAGACCGAACCACCCTCCCTTTCAGACGGTTTCGAGACTCCCTCCTGGGGTGAGGAGTCGGCCGCCTGATCCTCTGTCAGTTGAGCCATGGGTTGACTATTGTCGGCCCAGAGGGCTAACGAAAACGGCGTTCGCGGTAAGAGGCGCAACGCTGGCAACCCAGACCCAACATCTTGAGTGCTGACGCTTTGCGGTGCCCCTCCCCACACCGAGACAGAGGGGCTCGCCAGCGCTATGAGCAGCAAGTAACCAAGACATTTCGGATGCCCGCGACGGTTCACCATGTCCGTGCCTTTGCTATTTAGGGTCTACTTCTTCTTTTTCGCCTGCTCCAACGGCTGCGACTGGTTGAAGTATGTGGTCACCACGCAGTTGACGCCGACGGTCGCCTCGGGGTCGATGGTGTACTTTCCTGAGCCGGTAGCCGTGGGAGGTCCCAACGCCAGGTTGGAGACCCCGATGATTCTTTGTGCCTGCGTCAAAGCGTTAAAGAAACTCACCAAGGCGTAGTAAGTGCCGTCTACTCGCGCCTTGAAAGGCATTTCAGCGTACATTTCCTGTTGCACGACCGGCTGAGCAACAAAGCTGCGAACGTGCACCGCCGCGGCTTGCTCTGCGTCATGGACCATCTTCACCAGCTCATCCGGAGCAGGCTCATCCGGCACGGTCGCGCGGAAAGCTTTCAACTCCTCTTCTAATTGCGCGATTCGCTGTTGAAACTCTCGGCGTTGCCGCTCGATGGACTGGTTTCTGAGGTTTTGAGCGTGCAGTCTGGCGACCTCTGCTTTGGTCGATGTCAGTTTCACCGACACCGGCCAGACGAAGTACCAGAACGCGGCAGCCCCCAAAACCACCGGCGCCGCAGCAAACACTGCAACTCGAAGACCCGGCGGAAGATTGTTAAAGTCTCTGGCCATCGAATCTTGCGCTCCCACGTAGCGCCGGGCTTCAGCCCGGCATGTCGACTTACTACTTACCGCGCTCTGGTCCCCGGTGCGTTCCCGGCTGGCGCGGCCCCGTCCCCAAGACCCCGTCCCGACAGCCCCGTCCCGTCGGGGTCTCGGGCACCCTCGGCGGGTCTCGTGACCGCAACCGCCTGAGCAACGCCTGACCCCGCGTGCGCGGTCAGCGGAGTCGCGGACGGCTGGTAGACACAGTCGAGATTGAACTTGAAGCTCAAGCGCTTCTCTTGGTCGTCTTGAAAAAACTGATGAAACTGAACGTCGGCAAAGCTCCCCGAGTGGCGGAGCACGGCCATAAAGTTCACAATGGCTTCCACCGAATCGGACTGGCCTTGGATTACCAGCCGGCCACCCACGACGTTAGCCGTGAGAAGGTAAAGGCCCGTCGTCCGGCTCACCAGTTCCCCGAGAGCGTTCATCAGTGCCACGGGCCCGACCCGTTGGGTTTGCAGATTACGAACCGTCTCCAGACTTCTCTGGGCTTCACTTACTCGCTGTTGAAACCGCTGGTTCTCCGCCTGAATGGCGGCTAAGCGCGTTGCTTCCCGCTTCTCGGCTGCCAGATCCTGGCGCTGGCGGTTGAGCTGTCTGTTCCAGAACCAGTACAACGAGCCCGTTAGAGCACACACAACGAGGAGGCTGGCGAGGAAAATAGCCGCATCGCGCGCCGGCGGAAGACCCGTCGCCGCAGACTCAGCCCCGGCCGCTTGAACGCCTCCTTCTTGTAGAAAGTTGATTTTGATCATGCGGAATCAAAGCTCCTTAATGCCAATCCCACGGCTACACTCATTCGAGGAGCCACCTCCGCGATGAAGGCAGGATCGAACCTGTGAGGATCGACCGTCACTTTGCGAAAGGGATCCATAATTTCCACCGGGATGTCGAACTCCGTCCCTAGCAACCCCTTCAGCCCCTCGGTCCTGGCCGTACCGCCGGCGATGTAGATATCGTGGATGGTTTCCGCCGGCGCCGTCTGACGAAAGAAATCAAATGTCTTTTGGATCTCGAGCAGCAGGATCTCGGATACCGTGCGGAGGTGCTGGCTGAGTGCCTCCGATTGCTCAGGGGTGCTGGCCTTGCCCATTTTGAGCTCTTCGGCATCGTCAAAACTGAGGTCGAGTTCCTTTTGCAACGTATTCGTATACTGATTGCCACCTACGGTCACGTCGCGGGTAAAAAGCGGCACACCACCTCGCACAATGTTGATATTCATCATGCTGGCGCCGATATTTAGCAGGGCGGATGTGTGATCGGGTTCGGGCCGATAGTTCAGTTCGTAGGCGTTCTGCAAAGCAAAGGCGTCAATGTCCATGACGACCGGGGTCGCTCCGGCCTGGGTGGCGACGTTGGTGTGGTTCAGGATCGTCTCTTTCTTGGCAGCCACCAGGACCACGTCCGTGGCGTTGCCCGCTTGGTTGCGGCCGAAAACGTGATAGCTCAAGCTGACGTCTTGGAGATCGAAAGGAATATGTTGCTGGGCCTCGTACGCCACAACGTTGTAAAGCTCCTCTTCGGCGGCTGCCGGGACGCTGATCCTCTTGACGATCACCGAGTGCCCCGAGACCGCCATGGCCACATCGCGGCTCTTCGTCTTCTGCCCGGCGAAGATCCGCTCAATAGCTGAAGCGGCCGCATTGCCGTCCATAATTGCGCCGTCCACAACCGCGTCCTGCCCCAAGTTCTCCATGGCCACACCCACTAGTTCGTAGTCGGCTGATTTCTTTTTAAGCTCAACCAACTTAATGGAGCTTGAGCCAATGTCCAGGCCTACGAGGGCCTTAGGTTTGCGTCCAAACATGCTACTTGCTCCTAGGCTGGGTTCTCCCTGCTTTGACCTCGTTGCGGACCCTCACGCCGCGTGCTCTCCCTTTCCATCCAGCGATCGAGCACGGCCTTCTTCAACCGCCAGCGGTTGCCCAGCTTGAAGGCCGGAATCCTTTCCTCGTTCAGATACTTGTAAAGGGTCTCACGCGAAACACCGAGGTACTGCGAAGCCCGGTGGATGTCCATCACCTCCGGTACGTCTGAATCATTGGTCATAGTTCCAACCTTCCCCTTAAGTCGCGATGAGAGCCGCGTGGAACTGTCTTCCCTCTGTCATCCTCTTCTTGGCCAAGGCCGACAGCGAGGACGTCGCAAGCAATACGCCCCGGTAGCCCTTCGCACGTCGTCTTGCTTCATGAATTCATAGGCTCGGCGTCAGTTGACAGTTAGAGTCGCTGTCGTGCTGTGAGTTAGCGAACCGGAGGCACCGGTGATCGTGAGAGTATAGTTTCCCGCCGGCGTTCCGCTCGGACCGAACCCACCCCCACCGCCGCCACCGCCCGAACCGCACGCCACCCAAACAAGCACGAAGACTATTACGAGCCCCAAAGTCAACGGGGTCCACAGTTGCGTGCGACGGCCGGGACGCGCCGTCGCTATATGGAGCCCCACGATGACGCCGAGCAGCCACAGGAACCAGCCCAGTCTCCAAGGCCTCACCAAGAGCGGTGGCAAGAAGCCTGGCCCCGAGTGAGGTGGCAACTGCGAGCGCACCCTGGTTGTCACGGTCATAGTCACCGTAGAGGTGGCTTGGCCGCTCGGAGCGACCGGGTTGGGCGAGAGGAAGCAGGTGGCAGTGAGCGGCAGCCCGCTGCAACTCAGAAGCACGCTTCCGCTGAAACCAAACTGGGGGTTTACGTCCACCACGTAGTTTGCCGAGGAGCCGGCTGTGACAGCAAAGGTTGACGGTGTAGTGGAAATCGTGAAGTCGGCGCCGCGTTCGGCCGCCACGGGCAGCCTCGCTTTGTCCATCTGGGTCGTCAGAATGACCAGAGCGCAGACGCCATACAAGAAAGGGCGTGGGATCACTTGCCCAGCGCCAGGCAGAACTCGCTTGATGGCGCAGTGATGGAGAATTCTGTCCATGGACTCATCCGGTGTGAAATCGTGATGCGGATCGGGGTTTTCTTGCATAGGAGCCATATTCACTACCTGTGTGGCGAGGTCTGTAGGTCGACCTCCACAATCCTTGACCAGCATACCGAGCGATTTTTTAGCTGGCTCGATACGTTATTACATGGTTATTTAGACTATGTCAAGTACTTTTGTGATAATTTTTTTATGCTGTCGGGTCGCCTCAAACTTGTGACCTGTTATTTAGTCCTGGGGGGGGAAGAGCGACAGTTAGAAATTGAGGGCAAAATTGGTCGGTATCCAGTCGTATTCGCGCCTGCAAACTCTCATTGACGGTCTGCTGACTCACCCACGATGACGCAGTCACAGGGCCAACGGAAGATGGTCTGAGGGTTGGGAGCGTGCGTTTTTCCGAGGCTTAGGAACTATCGTAAAGATGAGGAAAAGAAACGACGTGGTCATTTACTGTCGCGGCAGCAGCCCGCCGTGAGTAGCCTTAGGTCCAACCTGCCCTGAAAATAGGGGCTAATGTTACCGACGTTTGGTGAATGAGTTTGTCGCGGCGTTAGTCCAGAACGTTTCAGTAACTTCGGATAGAAGCATCCCACCCAATTCTTCGACCAAGCAGCATCGCCAATCATCGAGTGGTTGGTCCGCCGGTGAGTGAGCACGGGTGAGGTGTTCAACTCTTTTGCCAGAGATCTTACCCTGGAACGCTGGAGGCGCGGGTGAGAATCGAACTCACGCATAAAGGTTTTGCAGACCTCTCCCTTACCACTTGGGTACCGCGCCGAGGAATAAAAGACTAGACCTTATAAGTTCTGGAGCGGGAAACGGGATTCGAACCCGCGACTTCGACCTTGGCAAGGTCGCACTCTACCACTGAGTTATTCCCGCTCACCCGAGAGGGTCCCCCTTCATCCGGGATTATAGAAAGCGCCGCGCGCCGTTGTCAAGGAGCCGCAAGATATAAAAGCTATAACAAATTATCAACGGCGCCCCCCCTCAGCCGGTCTCATGGTAAGCTCTTGTGCAAGGTAGGAGATGGGGCGAGATGAAAAAGACCGGGCTGGCAGCTAGTCAACTGCCTCAGCGCGCTCTCGAAATGGCCACCATAACGACTGCCAAACCCGCGGGCGAGACGAGTTCATCCGAACTGTACAAGGGCCTTGGTTTGTTCGATGCCACGACCATCGTCATGGGCTCGATGATCGGCTCCGGAATCTTCATCGTTGCAGCAGAAATAGGTCGTGAGGTGGGATCTCCCGGCCTCCTTCTGCTCACCTGGGTAATCAGCGGACTCATGACCGTGCTGGCAGCGCTCACTTACGGAGAACTGGCAGCAATGATGCCGCGCGCCGGCGGCCAGTATGTTTACCTGCGTGAGGCCTTCGGACCACTTTGGGGGTTTCTTTACGGCTGGACTCTCTTCCTGGTCATTCAGACAGGAACGATCGCTGCGGTTGCCGTCGCCTTTGGCAAGTTTCTGGGAGTGTTTTTCCCGTGGATTTCAGCCCAAAACATCCTGGCGAACTTTGGCACCGTCACTCTGGCTAGCCACCGCACAGCGCTGACAGTATCTTCGCAGCAGTTGGTTGCCATCCTCTGTTTGTTGTTCCTGGCGGTGATCAATATCTTTGGACTCCGCACCGGTGCATGGGTTCAGAATATTTTCACTACTCTCAAGGTTGGAGCGCTGCTCGGTGTTATAGGATTCGGCTTCTGGTGGGGTGACACTCACGGCGTGGCACACTCCCAGAACTTTTGGCAGGGCGCTCGTGTGGATATGGCTACACTCACCATCGTCTCCGTCGCTCTCGTCGGCCCACTGTTCTCCTCCGACGCATGGAACAATGTGACCTTTACGGGGGAGGAAGTTACAAATCCCAAGCGCAACCTGCCGATAGCCCTGTTCGTGGGAACCCTGACTATTTGCGCGCTCTATCTTGCCTGCAACTGGTCCTACCTGCGAATTCTTCCTTTTGAGGGGGTTCAGCACGCCGCCGAAGACCGCGTGGCCACTGCTGCCCTGCAGGTGATCTTCGGTCCCAAGGGCGCGAGCTTGATGGCCGCAGCCATCGCTATTTCGACCTTTGGCTGTATCAACGGCTTGACTCTGGCGGGAGCGCGCGTCTACTACGCCATGGCCAGGCATGGGCTGTTTTTCTCTTCTGTGGGGCGAGTGAATCCGAGGTACCACACACCGGCCCTCTCCCTAATCGTGCAGGCACTCTGGGCCGCCCTGCTCACCCTGAGCGGTACCTACAACGAGTTACTCGAGTATGTTGTGTTTGCCGTGGTCCTCTTTTATATCTTGACCATCGCTGGAGTGCTTTGGTTGCGGCATACTCGGCCCGAAGCGCCACGGCCCTATCGGGCTTGGGGCTATCCTGTCGTACCCGTTCTCTACATTCTCTTCGCCACCTTCGTAGAGTGGGCACTCCTCACGCACAAAGCTTTTAGGAGCATCGCTGGCCTGTGCCTCGTGGGCCTGGGCATTCCTGTGTACTACCTGTGGCGGAGGCGCAGCCTTGCTCGATCTCGGGAGGTGTGAAAAGATCGGGGCTCGCTCACGGCCCTGAGCAGGGTAGCGCGGACCTCCACTTTTGGTCCGCGGCTTGTCGTGAGGCCGGAATGAAAGGCCGCAGACCGCAAAAACGGCGGTCTGCGCTATTGCTCATTCGAAGGCCGACAACCGAGCGTCGCACAGGCGCCGCACTGCATGGAAGGAACAAAGGATCGCTGGGAGCGCGGGCGTCCCGCCCGCACTTGTTGGCCACCGAGATCCCGGCCGAGCGGGCGAGAGGTCCGCGCTCCCAGCGGCACAGGACGGAGGAACAAAGCATGGGGAATCTGTTTAAGACCAAGCCGCTGGACGTCATCATGGAGGAAGCCGAAGAGCGCGGAGAACATACCCTCCGGCGCGCGCTTGGCCCTATCAACCTGGTGTCGCTGGGTATCGGCGCCATCATTGGGGCCGGTATCTTTGTGCTGACGGGTGCTGCTGCCGCCAAATATGCAGGCCCGGCGATTGTGCTCTCTTTTTTGCTGGCCGGTTCAGCCTGTGCTTTCGCCGGCCTCTGCTACGCCGAGTTTGCTTCTCTGATTCCCATTGCCGGCTCGGCCTACACGTACGGTTATGCCACGCTGGGCGAAATCTTCGCCTGGATCATTGGCTGGGACCTGATCCTGGAATACGCCTTCGGCGCGGCCACTGTCGCCTCCGGTTGGAGCGGGTACCTCCTGAGCTTCCTGCAAGACTTCGGCATTGTCATCCCACCACAGTTCACCAGTGCGCGCGGTGAGCCCCTGGTCCAGTACAACGGGCACTGGGAGCACTTTGCTAATATTAAGGACACGCTCGCCGCCAAGGGGATCGATCCCAACTCCCTGCCCCATATGAGCGCCTACTTTGACCTCGTTGCTTTCCTGGTCATCATTGGTGTCACCATCGTGCTGGTGATTGGCATCCGGGAGTCGGCGAACCTTAACTCCGCCATCGTTCTGGTCAAGGTTTCCATCGTCCTCGTCTTCATCGGTGTCGCCGGCCTCTATGCGCTGAAGAGCCCGTCACT
>DATJKY010000374.1:0-2598 GCA_035490955.1 Terriglobia bacterium
CACAGAAACCGTCGAGTCTCCTCGGTTGTGTGCGGACGAGCAGGTTGCTGTGCTGTCGCTTCGGAGCCGGAGATCATCGCCCCGGACAGGCCAATTCCGAGCATTACGTATGAGAGACTGTTATTGACACTCACCGATCAACTTCTCGTAAACTTCGCGGGCGTGATCGTAGGCTGCCCGAGCGTCACCCAGCTCGCGCGCGGAGACCTTTGCTGCCTTTTGCGTCCAGCACTGGTTTACTCCCGCCAGGCACCACTCGGCGCTGCGCCGCGAGGCGCGGACCGGTTTCCCGCCAACGAGGACAAAAACCGGATTCGTGTGGGAAGAGGGAAGGATGCGCGCCGCTAGCCAGCTACTCTGGCGGATGGGCACTTCAAAGTGGAGCTTGCGCACCATTCCGTCAGCGATAATTTCCTGTCGAGCCAAGGCAAGCCCATTGACGACGACCTCCACAGGGACCTTCCGCGTATCGCCAATGCGGGCGCGTTCCACACTCCAGTACGGTTTCCGGTCATACGGGATTGTGTGGGCTTCCCCGCTGGGCACAGGATCAAGGTAGGCAGCCGCAGTCACCTCCACGCCTACCGTGCCGGCTTCAGCCAAAGCCACCTCGCTTGCGTGAGTTCCCACGTCGGTCCCGTTCACCCTCAAGTCCATCAAATGGCTTCTGCCGTCGGAAACGTAACTCTTCCCCTCCCGAATGGCGTCCACCCAGTTCGAGTACGTGAGTTGACCGCTCAGCTTAGCATAGAGCCGCCCTTCACCTACGCGGGTGTCGTAGATGCAAGGGAAGTCCGTCTCACCTGAGATACGAGTGCGAAAGCCCACATTGAGAGTGTGGTACCAGACGTTCAATTCCCAGGGATAGGGAGTGTCGCCCGCCGAGATGAAATCCACGACACCAGGATAAGTCACGTCCACGATGTACTCATTGGCCCCAATGCCGTCGAAGCCTGGAATCTCGTAGTTCGGCAAGGCATCGCTCTTAAGCTGCAAGCCCCACCCGGAGTGCGCAAACCCCGTCGTCGCACCCTGCGATTTCGCCCAGCGCAGAATAGGCAGGTCCCACGTCGGCCAGTCTTCGATGGCTTTCGTGCCGGGATAGTCCTGCTCCTTCAAATCGAGGAGTACCAGATGCCCGCAATGGCTGGAGGGAAAACCAGAGACCTCGAGGTCATAGTGGAGTAGCTCCCCAGGCTTCGAGAGAGGGTCGTCTTGCCGGCCGCGGAAGAATCGTTTCTGATAGTAGTAGCATGGGCCCCAGGTAAGAACACAACCCACGTTCAAGTGCTCGCCGAGCACCTGGCGATCCATATCCTGGGGAGTTACACCCTGGCTCGGGTTTTCATAGTGCGAACATCCGGCTGCGTGGATGTGATGGTCACCCGAAAACCAGGCGTACTCCCCCGGATCGATCCAGCGTTTTAGCTGAAAGGAAATCTCACCCGGCCCGTCGCCATTTACAACAAACTTCCGTGTTTCCGCAAGGTATTCCGGACCGCCAGTGCACTCGACCGCGTAGGAGCCTGCCGGCAGGCTGATCCACTCGCCGTTTGCTCGGTAGATCTGGGGTTGAAAGAAAAAGTCGGGCGCCAGGCGCTTGGCGGGGTTGGGATAGATTCGACCCTGGGAGTCACGAAAGATGAAAGAGGCGATGGTGGGCTGCCCCTTTTCGTCCAGCACCTTCAACTTGATGTCATGTGCAGGGGCGACGTCAAAAAGGATACTTGTCTCGTTGAGGAATCCCACATCTTGAGTGCCTTGTCCGACGTTAAAGCTCAGCTTGGCGGCGCGCTGGCCCGGGTCGCGGCTGTAAATCAGCAGGATGCGGTACTCAAGCGCAAACCCTGAGAGCCGGGGTTCGAAGGGTTCCTTATCGTAGAGCGAGATTTCGGCCCAACGCTCACGAGCGCCTTCGGGTGTGAGCTGTATGGCAGGCGAAGGGTTTCCCGTAGAGCGGATGTAGACCGGCCCGCTGTTTGGGCTTTCGACGGCGAGCGGCGCGCTGACCCCGGCCTGGTTGATGACTTTCACCAAAAACAACCGGGTGCCGTTCTGGACCAGGCTGGCCGGAGCCGGGCCGCGTTTCACGCTCACGCGGCTCTCCGGGTTGATGGTCACAATCACCAGCGCGTACTTGTCGAGGATGGCTTCCGTTTCCCTGAGCGCGGCCTCGGGCTCTGCTTTGCCAAATGCGGCGTTGATTCCGGCCTTGTCCGCCGCAGCCAATGGCTGCCCGAGGAACTCCAACGTTGTTTCCAGCTCGCGAACCTCGGCCGCGAGGGGCTGCAGGGGGACAAGCTCTCCTGGCCTCCGATCCGACTGGCCTCCCATCATGACACTACTAGACACCAGGACCAAAAGTGTCGTGCCGGTGAATGTTTTTTTGAATTCCGTCATGAAGGCGCGCATTGTTCTGCCTTCATCCTTGTCGGTCGGCTCCGGTTACTCGCCGCGTGGCACAAATCGGGAGTAGCTCGCCCGACTGTGATAGGAGCCCTAACTCGCCCCCGGTTTCGACCTTTGGTGACGCAGCCCATTCTACAGTCTTTCAGTTTGTGAGTCTGTCAGTTTTTTCAGTCTGTCAGTACGTCAGTG
>DATJKY010000375.1:0-11993 GCA_035490955.1 Terriglobia bacterium
GGTGCCCGTTTGGACAACGCGCTTGCTCTCCTCTACGGCGCGCACCATCTCCACGCCTTCTTCAATGGAGTGCATGATGGGCTTTTCCAGGTACACATCTTTGCCCGCGCGGACCGCGTCCACCAGCATGGGCTCGTGCCAGTGATCGGGGCTGCCGATAATGACAGCGTCAACGTCCTTCAGGTCCAGCACCTCGCGGTAATCGAGGTAACCTTTGGCGTTGGGACCTGCCTTACTCAAAGCCTTCTGGCGGTGCGCCTCGTAGACGTCGCACACCGCCACCAACTCGACGGAGGGATTCCCGCTAAAAAGCTCCATGACGTATTGCGCTCGACTTCCGGAGCCCAACACCCCGACCCGAATCTGGTCATTGGCGCCCAAGACCTCCGCGGGCGCGAGGCCACCCGTGAGAGCGACACCGGCGCCTGCCGCCACCGTTTCCTTGAGGAATTGGCGCCGTGAGATGTCGGATTCGTTTTCCATAAATAAACAGCTCCTGTTTGAGATTCAGCCGGCGTTCGTAGGACCACGCGGAAGCCGTGCCCGCTCAGTTAGATTATGCCACACGCCGCAACATGGAAGTCCTGGCGGTTGCACGACGTAAAGGTGGGGGTTCAGCGTCTTGCGTGGATCGAGTCTCTACCGGTAGACTTGGTACAGCATCCAGTAGACCACCACGCCGGTAACCGAAACGTAGATCCATAGGGGCAAGGTCCAGCGGGCGATGCGCTTGTGGCGATCGAACATCTCGCGCAAGGCGCGGTACAGGGTAACCACGACAAGTGGCACGATGACCACAGCGAGGACGGTGTGGGAGGTCAGCAGCGTGAAATAGAACGTGCGCACCACGCCGCGTGCAGGAAAGCGCGTGACTCCGTGGTGGGCGTGGTACCAAAGGTAACAAACAAGGAAAAGCGCGGAGGTAACAAACGCCGATAACATACAGGCTTTATGCGCCCGGATATTGCCGCGGCGGATCAACACATAACCAATCGTCAGCAGAACGGCGCTCGTGGCGTTCAGGGAAGCGTCCAGAGCGGGAAAGTAAGAGATCGGGATCACATCCGATTATTCATCACAGGATGCCAGGACACAAAGAAAAACTACTCGCCGCCCAACTTTCATCTGACGGGTTGCCCCAGACCGACGCGCCATGACCCCTCACCCGGCTTGGTACACTCGCCACCCTCTCCCCAGGCTCCCCAGGGGATTGGGCCGAACTCCCAACGTTGGATCACAGCCCTCTCCCCAGGGGAGAGGGTGGTGCCGCGTCGCGGGACCGGGTGAGGGGTCTCTTGGTCGCAACGTTACCCGAAAGACTTGCCTGAAAAAGTGGGCCGAGGCCCGGCTCTGCTGATGGATGACCGTTGTGCCCCGAAGCGCGGGGCAAAGCGAAGGCCACGTAAGAGCCGTGTATAGGTGTCTGTGATGCTGTATCACTCACCTCCGGCGCGGCGGCGCAAACCACAAGGTATTCCCGGCCACCGGTTTCGTAAACGCTGGGAACGCCCTGGAGCGGCGTGTCGAGCCGTTTCTCCCAAAGCGTTTTTCCAGTTTCCTCGTCGTAGGCGCGGACCATGTGGTCTCGCGTTGCGGTAAAGACCAATCCGCCAGCGGTCACAACTGGGCCAGTTTTCGGAAAAGGAAACCCCGTGCCTCGGATTCCCTTCGCCGCCAGCTCTGGCACTTCACCCAGTGGAATATTCCATTTAATGGTGCCCTGGTTGAGGTCGTAAGCCGTCAGCGATGACCACGGAGGCGTTATGGGGGAAACTCCCGTGCTCGCAATCAAGAAACCGAACCCGCTGAGATAGCGAACCGCCTGCGATTTTGTGCCGGTGGCAGGAGTGGTGGCAGGGAGCGATGATAAAGCTGAGGCGCGGGTGGGATTAAGAAGAAACGCGATCAAGGACTGCACATCTGTCTCCGGGAGCTTCGGGAATCCCGGCATGGGGCCGCGCCCCTGCCTCACAACACCTTCGATCTGTTGGCGGTTCAGCTTGGAGCCGACCCCGAGGAGGGAAGGAATGGCCGGAGGCAGCCCCTTGAGCTCCGCGCCGTGGCAGGATCGGCAGTTCGACTCAAAAATGAAGTGACCTTGTTGTTCGATAGACTCGCCCGGAGAAGCTCTTCGCCTCTCCTCGCGTTCCAATTTGAGCATGCAGGGAAGATCCATGGAGACGACGTACAGTGTGCCGTCTGCCGGATCCACTGCTGCCGAACCCCAGTTGGCTCCGCCGCTGTTGCCGGGCATCTCGACGGTGTCAGTCAGCCCGGGCGGGGTGAAAAGACCCTGATTTCGGGCCGCGTCGACCTCCTGACGGATTCGACTTAGTTCCTGCGGATCACTGATGAATGGGCTCAGTTCGCGCGCCGTGAAGGTTTGCCGGGCGAACGGCGGCGGTTTCAGCGGGAAGGGCTGGGTTGGCCACGTCTCCTCCCCGGGCATGTCGGAGCGAGGCTCCGGCCGCTCCTCGACGGGCCAGAGCGGCTTGCCGGTTACGCGGTCGAACACCCAAACGAATCCGGTCTTCGCGACCTGGGCTACCACATCCATCTTTCCGCCGTCATGCCACACGGTCAGAAGCTTGGGAGCAGCCGCGTTGTCGTAATCCCAAATGTCATGATGGACCATTTGGAAATACCAAAAGAGTTTGCCGGTGCGAGCGTCGAGCGCAAGCAGGCAGTCGCCGAACAGGTTGGCGCCGCGACGGTCAGCGCCGTAAAAGTTGTACTTGGGGCTTGCGGTGGGCACGTAGACAATCCCGCGCCTTTCGTCCAGAGAAATCTCGCCCCAACAATTGGCTCCGCCCACTCGTTTCCACGCGTCATGGGGCCAAGTGTCGTATCCAAATTCGCCCGGATGAGGGATGGTGTGAAAAGTCCATGCCAGTTTGCCGCTGCGCACGTCGAATGCCCGGACATCTCCCGGAGCAGAACCGTATCCTTGATTCGTGGCTGAACCCAAGATCAGCAGATTCTCGAAGACTCGCCCTGGAGTTGTAGATTGGACCAAGGAAAGCGTTCTGGGATCGCGGCCCAGGCCCTGCTTCAGATCAACGCGGCCCTTCACCCCGAAGGATAAAATCGACTCTCCGGTCTGGGCATCAATCGCCTGCAGGAAGTGATTGCTGGCGAAGAGGAGACGGCGGTCGCGGCCATCCTTGCTCTCCCAATAATTGATCCCGCGGTCCGTCATGATGTCGGTGTGTGGATCGGTTTTGTGAACCCATACTTTTTTCCCGGTTTCGGCATCTAGCGCAACAATAGAGTTGCTCTCTGCCAGGACGTAGGTGAGGCCGTGCACTTCGAGTGGGTTGAAGAAGTATCGGTTCTCATCGCCCGTTGGAAAGACCCAGGCGATCTGAAGGTTGCTGACGTTAGTCCGGTTGATCTCATGAAGTGCGGAGTACTGAGAGGAGTCTGATCCGCCGCCGTAGTCACTCCAAGTTGTGTGGCTCTGACCGGCGACGCGGGAAAGGGCGCCCAGGACGAAGCAAGAGAAGAACAATACTTCGAGGCCGGTCCTGCCGCGTAAGGGCACAGCCGGCAATCCAGACGCCGATCTGTAATTAAACGGCATCATCCGATCCCCTGCAGCGCGAATGTGTGGCCACACTTTCGGCGCTCCTCTCCTTTGTATCTTACGCCACTGGGAAAGTATGCAGGCTGAAGCCCCGCCGGCACAAGTGATTGAAGCCAAAGACCGGTAGGCCCAAATCCTCAAACCATCTCCAAGCGCTTCGAGCCCACCAACCTTCCGTCGGGTTGAACCTTAAGGGTCGAGTGAATCTTCGATTTTCTTGGGGACGGGCGATGTGGGAGTTACGGGAAGAAGGATGGGGCCGCCGGAAAGCCAACCGCCCCTGCGCGCCTGAGTTGCTCCCGGGGGAAGCGCAAGTTCTCCGGATCAGTGGCGAAACCGGTTCTTGGCGCCGACCACGCTCCTACCAGGCGCCGTTGGACCTTTAGGGAGGCGTCTCGAGGAATCCCGAGCTTGCGCATCCTGTCGAGACGTGTGGTCCACGGTAATCCGAGCCGGGCAGCGGCGCCGTTGCACCCGTCGAGAACCCCGCGTTTCTCTCCGGACTTGCGGAATGCGTTCACGTTCGGCCTCTGCCAGCGAGTCGCTGGCCTCGACCGACGTCTCCTTCGGCATATGTTTCAGCTCGGTGAGTAGCGGACGAAGGATCGGACCCCAGGACATAATGACGGCGCGTTCGATGCAGTTCTGCAGTTCGCGAATATTGCCCGGCCAATCATAAAGCTGCAACACCTTCATCGCCTCCGGCGGGATATTGTCAATGGGCTTGTTCAGCCCCTGGGAGAACTTGCGGACGAAGTAATCGACCAGCGCTGGTATATCCTCGGATCGCGCTCGCAAAGGTGGAAGGCTGATGGGGAACCCGTTCAACCGATAGTAGAGGTCGGGGCGAAAGCGCCGATCCCGCACCCTCTGGGCAAGATCCTGATTCGTCGCCGTCAGTATACGAACGTCGATGCGGACCCTCCTGGCGCTGCCTAACCTCTCGAACTCCTGCTCCTGGAGCACTCGCACGAGCTTGTGCTGCAGCTCCAAGGGAAGCTCGCCGATTTCATCCAGGAACAGCGTCCCCTTGTCCGCTAGTTCAAAACGTCCGACTTGGGAGCAGAAGGCGCCCGTAGAAACCACTCGTTCATGACCGAACAGCTCTCTTTCCACCAGCCCGGCGGGAATCGTTGCGCAGTTCAATCTGATGAAAGGAGCATTTCGCCGGGAGCTGAGACTGTGAATGGCTCGGGCGATGAGCTCTTTTCCTGTACCTGATTCTCCCTCAATAAGAACCGCGGAATCCGTCGGCGCCACGCTTTCGACTTGCTTAACAATGCACTCGAAGGCCGGACTGGAACCGACGATTCCTGGGCCTAGCTTGCTTGCCAGGCGGTAGAGGCCGTGAGACCCGATCACCGCAGAACTCTCAAGCCACATTCTTTCCATTCGCGTATCCTCTTTCCGCACAGTCTCTGCCGGCCTTTGGGCCGATCCCGTTGTGACCAGAAAGTTTCACGTGGCCTCACGAACAATCAACAATTTACGTGAACTTTCCGGAGAGTTCAGCCCTGATTGCTTCAGCAGGCGATGAAGAAGGCACCCGTTATGCCGAGCGCAGCGAAACATCTGCTGTTTCTTGCTGAAAACAAACAAAAAGCACATCTCGCTTCGCTTTCTGCAGATGACACCATCGGAGTCTTCTTCATGAGCCTGCTACAGAGTCCTGTTTTACAGCAAACTGTCTACCAAACAACGGCGCCTGGGCAGGGATCAGGAAACGAACAGAATAGGCGCAGAGGATGCGATGCGCTGCTGGCCGGACTGATAATTCGTTGTGTAATTCTTACTGAGATCCAGGCAAATACTTCCAGCGCCGGCCGATAGGGGGCAACTTCTACCAAAGCTGGTAGACCGATTCCAAATCAACGTTGCGGTGAGTTGACCCAATGCACTCCGGCTGGCGCGGACCTTTAGGTCTGCGCTTGTTGCTTGCGTGATACGGGATCGCAGACCTAAAGGTCTGCGCCAGCCCTATTGCCATTCTTATTTCGGAATCGGTCTACTAGCTTAGCTAGATAAGCTAGGTATGTCGGCGCCGGGCTCTGGTGCGCAACGCCCCCCTTTGAGGCTCGATCCGGCGTTAGAGGAGCACCCCTGTGTCCACCAGAGTAATGTGGGAAACGCTCAGCTCCTCGCCGCTGGTACCAGCGCTCGTAACCGCTCCAGGTCGTTCTCAGTGGTCGGGTCAGTTCCCGTCGTCGCCGTTATCGCTCCCGTTGTCGCCGGGTGAGATCACCACAAACTGCCCCTGGCCCTGAAAGAAGACGCGCAACAGAACTTCGCCCTTGGCTCCCGCTGCCAGACGATTGAAGTCCGCAACCGAAGTCACGGCTTGGCGGTTAATGCTTTGGATTATGACTCCGGCCTGCAGCCCCTGCTGAGCGGCCGGGCTGTTGGGGTCGATCTCGGTAATGACCACACCCTTCGCGCTCGGCGGCGCACCAGTTTGCTCCCGCAAGTCAGGCGTAAGGTTCTGCACCGTGATCCCCCGCAGCGTACCTTCCGACGGGCCACGCGGGCTGCCCTGCGCAGTCAGGTTCGAGGGCCTTTCACCCAGCGTCACCTTGATATTGATCGGTTTTCCGTCCCGGAAAACTTCGAGGTTTACAGTCGTTCCGGGGTTCATATTGGCTATCGAGGCCGTCAGTTCACCGGAACCTTCAACCTTCTGTCCGTCGAGCTTGCGAACGACGTCGCCAACCTTGATCCCTGCCTTGTCTGCCGGGCTGTCCGGCGTCACATCATCCACCAGCGCGCCGGAAGTGTCGGGCACATGGAATTGCTTAGCCAACGCGTCGGTCAAGCCCCCAATCCGGATACCCAAATAACCCCGGGAAACCTTGCCCGTTTTGACCAGGTCCTCCATCACGTGCTTCACCGTGTTGGAGGGGATGGCAAACCCAAGCCCGAGGAATCCCCCCTCTCCTCCCGGACCTGAGTTCCCACTAACGATAAAGGTGTTGATGCCGATCACCTGTCCCCGCACATTGACCAGCGCCCCACCTGAATTGCCAGGGTTGATAGCCGCGTCGGTCTGGATAAAATTCTCCAGTTTGTTCACGCGGGTGCCCGGGCGGCCAATGGCGCTGACGCTGCCGCGGGTGACGGTGAACTCGAAATCAAACGGGTTACCAAAAGCCATTACAATGTCGCCCACATGCAGCGAGGATGAATCACCCAACGAAGCGGTGGGGAGATCCTTGCCCTCAATCTTGACCACCGCAACATCCGTGTCCGGGTCGGCGCCCACAACCTTTCCCTTGAAGCTGCGTTTATCCCGAAGCTGTACCTCAATCGAGCTGGCACGCTGAACCACATGATTATTCGTCACCAGGTATCCATCGGCGCTGACGATGACTCCGCTTCCCAGTGCGTGCCGCCGCTCTTCCTGGGGAACCTGCGGGAACATATTCCCGAAGAACTGTCGGAAGAACGGGTCATTGAGGAATGGGGACTGCTGGGCCTTTATAACCTGCTCCGTCCGAATGTAAACAACCGCCGGGGTAACGGTTTCAGCGATTCGCTCGTAAGCTTTGTTTTGTCTTTCCAGCAGATCGATGTCGGCGCCGTCTAGCCCGGCGCCGCTCGCCGCCACGAACTGTGGAAAGCTGCGGTGTCCTATCGAGAGCATCGCCGCCAGGGCCAAGCAAAGCACCCCAATGAGTGTGAGACTCAGCCCCAGAAAGTTATCTTTGAGAAATTGCCTGTTCTTAGAACTCATAGCCTGACTTCCTCCTAGACTTCGTTACGGATCTCCGCTTCCAACGCCGTCAATGGACCGGGCATCCCAACTGAGATACGGGTGCGGCCTGCTGCTTTGAGCGAATTCGCCCCACGCACCGTCGTGGGCTTTGCTCCACAGGGGGTCTTCTCCATCCCTAATAATAAGACGAAAGCGAGCCGTTTTGGTAACACCCCCACCTTTTCTCATACACTGTATCGTGCTGATTTCGGTAGGCTTGCGGGAAGGATGCCACACACCAACACCCCATCAACTTTGATGCTCCCACCGGGTGACCGGGTTGCAGAAAAACAGAGAACGATGCCCTCATCCCACACACGCGCGAAGCACAAAAAGCATGCGTTCCGAGAATTCGCAACTCGTCGCGCCAGCGACTACTGCTGTTCCGGGTGGAGAAGCGCGAACTCGGGGAACTCCCGCAGGCCTTTCACTGCCTCTACGACGCGGTCGATGACGTAGTCCACTTCTTCCTGCGTGTTGAACCGTCCCAGCCCGAAGCGGATTGAGCTCTGCGCCCGGTCCTCGCCCGTTCCCAGTGCCCTCAGGACATAGGAAGATTCACTAGCCATCGAGCGGCACGCTGCGCCGGATGACACCGCTACGCCGTCCAGGCATGTCATCAGCGCCTCTCCCTCAACCCCGTCGAAACTCAAGTTCAGATTTTGGGGCAGGCGACGCTCCATGCTGCCATTGAGGTGCACGCCTTCCAGGCGAGACAGGATGCCATGCTTCAAGCAGTCGCGTAGCGCGCTCAAGCGCCTGGACTCCTCCGCCATTTCCTGCATCGAGAGCTCACAGGCCTTGCCCAGTCCCACGATGCCGGGAACGTTCAGAGTGCCGGAACGCATGCCGAGCTCGTGCCCGCCACCGTCTATAAGCGGCGCCAAGCGCACTTCCGGCTTTTTGTGACGGACGTAAAGGGCGCCCACCCCTTTGGGACCATAGATCTTGTGCGCAGTGATGGACATGAGGTCGATGTTCATCGCCTGCACATCAATGGGAACCTTGCCCACCGCCTGAACGGCATCGCTATGGAAAAGCACGCTGTGCTCGCGGCAAAGTTCGCCGATCTCCCTAATGGGCTGCAACACCCCGATTTCGTTATTGGCCGCCATGACGCTCACGAGGATCGTCCGCTCGCTAAGCGCGCTGCGCAGCTCGTCCGGATTGACCAGCCCGTCCGTTCCAACTGGCACGTAGGTAACCTCAAAGCCTTCCTTCTCCAGCCGTTCGCAGCTATCGAGTACCGCCTTGTGCTCCGTGGGCTGGGTGACAATATGGTTGCCAGGCTTGCACTCCTGCCGATACATCCATGCGACGCCCTTAATGGCCAGATTGTCGGACTCCGTGGCGCCAGAGGTAAAGACAATCTCCTTCGGGTCGGCGTTGATAAGACGAGCGATCTGTCTGCGCGCTCTTTCTACCGCTGCGGCCGCCTCCCGCCCGAAAGCGTGAGTGCGGCTGGCCGCGTTGCCAAACGTCTGCGTGAAGTAGGGAAGCATCGCCTCCAGGACCCGCGGGTCCACAGGAGTGGTGGCGTGGTTATCCATGTAGATCGGAAGTTTCATCGAGCGGCGCCTTCCTTCCTTGCAGGGGAGTGTCGCAGTAACTCATGTCCTATTCTAACGCCGCTTGCGGCAGAAAGGGAGTTATCATTCGCACATGGCCCTCCGGTGGGGAATTTTGTTCTCGTCTTCGCAACCGACATCGTGGGGGCGAGTGGCCGCAGTGACGGTCGCCCAGGGCGGGCACAACGCCGATAGGGGCGCCAAGACAAGCCGTCTTTTGATGTGGCCCCAGCAGAGGTCAACCGTGAGTTGTCCCGAGACGCGGGATGCAGCCTGCCCTGAAAATAGGGGCTAAGTGCTGCGTTTTCAGTAGGAGCCTCTCTTCGGCGGAAGCCCCCATTTTCATGCTTTGCGGGGTGTCGCAAAGCGACATGAAAGACTACGGATGACGTCCACGTCCAGTCGTCCCGTTCTGCAACGGCTGAGGGTACACTGCGTGTAGCGAACGAGCGCATATAGGCTGAGCCCGTGGCCCCATCGGCGCGTGCAGACAAGACCGACCAGCGCGGTACCGTCAAAAGCGACAACGGTCAGGAGCGCGAACAGCCAGAGCGGAATCTCCCGGAGCGGTAATTGATCATGACGGTGTAGCCGTTATCGATGATGTGCAGCTTGGAAGGTTTGTAATCGAACTGGATTAGCGGCAGGTCGTTCACGATCTGCCCGCCCGCGAACTTCTTCTGCGTCAGGTTGCGGCACGACTTCCCGGTTTCAGGTGGTTCGCTGTGGTGCTATGCTGTTGCAACGTGAGTGAATTGGTTAAGTTCTTCGGACTTTCTTTCAGCGCCCTCCTACCCCTCGTAAATCCGGTGGGTGACGCCTTAGTGTTTCTAGCGCTCGTTGGCACTGCACGTCCCGTCGTTTACCGGTCACTGGCGAAGAAGATCGCGATCAGTACGACCCTTTTCCTGGTCATGATCGAAGTGCTCGGGACAGCGATGTTAAAGTTTTTTGGTATCTCCCTGCCGGTCATGCAGGTCTCCGGCGGACTCGCGCTGGCGGCCATGGGTTGGAGGATGCTGAATCAAGAGCAGCCGGACACAAAAGACGAACGGAACGAGGTCCGTGACGCGGGGCTTGGATCATTGGAGGGAAAAATATTCTACCCGTTCACGTTCCCCATTACCGCAGGGCCAGGTTGCATTGTCGTTATGGTGACTTTGAGCGCGCATGCATCGGTGAAGGGATTGCTCCCGACCATGGCGGCTCACGCTGGAATTGTGCTTGCCGTTGTGCTATTGAGCGTAGCCGTGTACTTCTGTTATGGATACGCGCCGGCGATTACGGCGCGGGTATCTTCGCAGACGGCCCACGGTATCCTGCGCGTGATTGCATTTGTCCTGCTGTGCATCGGGGGACAAATCACCTGGAACGGGGTCGAAGCCTTGCTGAAGACGGTACTGAAATCGTAACGACGCGAAACTTCTCAGTAAAGGGCGATTCCGGTGGTTCGAACACTCTTGCGAACACCTCGTTTCGAGGGATCGCCTGAAGCGCTGATGATTCTCTGATCTCGCGGCCTTCACTACGCGAAGCCGGCTCCTGGCCGTCCGTAGCGCAAAGGGAAAAACTAACCAAAAATATACCTTAAATTAAATTAAATTATCGAAAAGAGTTGGTTGTGGAGGCGGGAACCGGGGTGAAGTTGAATAAGATCGACCCCTGTTATGAGGGCAAAGAAGTAGCAGAAACTGAAAACGGGAGCGAAAACAGTGAACATCGAGGAGGCAACCGAGAAATACGAAGCCTGGCTGGCCAAGCGCATACGCCTGCTCAAGGCCGACCTGACCCTGAAACATAAGTGCATGAGAGAAGGCGTCTTTCCCTTTCTGCGCGCAACGTTCTACCGGTGGTCGCAGCTCTGGCCAAAGGTCTGCCCGACCGCGGCGAAGGCTCCACTGCTCCTCGCCGTAGGCGATCTCCACGTCGAAAACTTCGGTACGTGGCGCGACATCGAAGGAAGACTCATTTGGGGTATCAACGACTTCGACGAGGTCAGCTTCATGCCGTACACCATCGATCTGGTACGCCTTTCTACCAGCGCACACCTGGCGATCGACGCCGCTCACCTGGCACTGGGAAAGAAGGACGCTTGCAACTCGATCCTGAAGGGGTACCAGGACGGGCTGGCGGCAGGGGGGCGCTCAATAGTACTGGGGGAGCATCACGACTGGTTGCGGGAACTGGCCATAAGCGAAACACGTAATCCTTTCAAGTTTTGGGAGAAGATGAAGGCGCTGCCCGCGTGGAAGCAGCCCGTACCAAAGAGCGCCCTCAAGGCGTTGGAACGCTTGATGCCCGCAGCCGGACTCAAGTACCGCATAGCCCACCGCATAGCAGGCATGGGTAGTTTGGGACGCGAGCGCTATGTGGCCATTGCCGACTGGCGAGGAGGCAAGATCGCACGCGAAGCCAAGGCGCTGGCGACATCGGCGTATGCCTGGTCGCTCGGCGGCAAGGGCAAGAAGGACATTCTCTACCAGGACACGCTTGACCGGGCGGTGCGCTGCCCCGATCCCTTCGTCCAGCTTAGGGGTGGTTGGATCATTCGCCGGCTGGCTCCGGACTGTTCCCGCGTAGAACTTTCCTCCTTGCCCGCCGAGCGCGATGAGCTGCGTTTGCTTTACGAAATGGGGTGGGAAACTGCCAACGTGCACCTGGGGTCGAAGAAGGCGATAAAAGATGTTCAAGCCGACTTGAGGAAGCGGCCGACGAACTGGCTGCACGAGGCGAGTGAAGCAATGGCCAAAGCCACTATGGAAGACTGGCAGGAATGGAAAGCCGCAGGCAAACGCTAACGCCGCCTGCATCAACTGATCGGCAGGTTCTTTGCAATACAGGGCTGGCGCCCCATCGATTCAGAAAATGTAGTCGGTTTCACATTCCCCGACTTCGAGTGTGGGGATGCCCAGTTCGGAAAGCTCCTGAACCACAGTCGCGCGATAGGGCGTCTTGATGTGCACGGCAATCACGCGCGTTGAGGGCGGTAACTTGGCCACTTCCGTCGCGAACATCTCCGGTGTCAAATGAAGCGCAACATCAGCCAGGGCCCGCATGGAATTGGGGAAGCTGGCCTCCAGGAAGACTCCGC
>DATJKY010000376.1:0-7460 GCA_035490955.1 Terriglobia bacterium
CCCGCCCCTACAGCGGCGATTCCATGCACCGGGGCGATAAACCGGTAACCGCGACGCGCTACAGTTTCCACGTACTTCGGCTCCTCCGCCGAATCTCCCAGGGCCAGGCGCAGTTTCTTGATAGCGGCGTTGATGCTGTGGTCGAACTCCACAATGGTGTCATTGGGCCACAGCTTCTTTTTCATCTCCTCCCGGCTCACCACCTCGCCGGGATGCTGCAGCAGCATTTTCAAAACTTGGAAGGGTTGTTCCTGAAGGAGGATCTTGCGGCCGTCTTGGAGCAGTTCTCCGGCCTTGAGGTCCAGCTTAAAGGGCCCGAAACAAACCGCGTTACCGGCCACGGCGTCCATAGGATTGCACACAGCCCCGTGCCGCGAGTGTATCATCTGGCCGAGTGACCTTCAACGTAGTTCGCCAAAGCGGCGCAAGCTGAAACTGCCACGCCACTTCTAACCTGGCCCTAACCCGCTGTCCATCAATCGCTTAAACAGATCGCTCGCAAATCCCTCGCAAATCACCCCTGGTGCATTGAGGTACCTACCCGCCTAGCCCAATGTCGCCCCACCCACACCCGGCAAATCCGGTCGAGGGTTCGGGGCGACAACCATGAAGACCATAAGTCGGGCGGGCAATAGATGCACTGGAGGCAGTCGTTGGTGGAGACCACACGGCGGGCAACACGCGGTGCTCACGCTCATCCTGGGAGCCGGTGTGGCTGCTCCAGTTTACGGACAAAGACCTTCGCACAACGCCACTTCTGTTCCTGTTAGCCTCGAACCTGGGTTGAAGATCGCGTTGCGGGTCTACAACTACGCCCACATCCCGCCGGCGCTGCTTTCCCACGCGGAGGAGGAGGCAACGACAATCTTCCGTCAAGCAGGGGTGGAAGCAGCCTGGGTCGATTGTCCTTTGTCGGGAGCGGAGTTAGACCGCTTCCCGGCCTGTCAGCAGCCAATGGGTGGTGCCGACTTCGCCCTCCGCATCCTTTCAGCCGCCATGACCGAGAGAGCTCCGGCTGGCGGTGAGGCCCTTGGCTTCGCTTTGCCTTGCCCGGAGGACCTCGCCGGCTGCTACGCTGAGGTCTTCTACCAGCGGATAAGCGACTGGGCGAGTGGAGCGGAGATTTCCGCTTATCAACTGCTGGGCCATGCCATGGCGCATGAGGTCGGCCACTTGTTACTGGGTCCGAACTCCCACTCTCGCGACGGGATCATGCGCCCCCAATGGAACCCTGACGACCTGAGAGTGATCGCCCGAGCCTCGCTCCGTTTCACTCCCGAGCAGACCGAACGCCTCCGAGCCGCCTGTTTAGGCCGGATTCAAAGAGCGGGGATCGCAGCGAGCGCTGTCCCGGCAAAGTAGCTCCGCGCCGCTGCTACCCAACTCGGCCTTCGGCCCGACCTGTTGGGACCGAGCAGAATCTGGCTGGATTCACCGGATTCAGAGCCAACATCAGGATGATCCACGGCCTACTTCGAGTAAGCGGCTGAGCAACGAATGCGGGACAGGAAATGGATGCGTCGCGCGTGCACAGCACTCGAACTCAATCGGGAGGCGATTCAGGTCCAAACAGATGCGTTCGAAGCTGTTGTCAGAGGCGAATCGCGCCACAGCCGAAGCGACCGACCGACTATCACCGCGGCTCTCGTCGCCGCCAATCGGCGCAACGCACAAAAGTCCACCGGCCCGCGCAGGGAAGAGGGCAGGCGGCGGGTGATGCTGAATTGTCTTAAGCACGGGCTGCGCTGCCGCTCCTTTCGTAATTCACTCATCAAGTCGGGCGCAGACACGGCGGCAGTCGACCGGAACTTCCTCTTCCTCACCTTCTATCTCCGCGCGCAGAAGCGGCACGAAGTTCACCGCATCGCGCGGTTCGTTCAGGGCGCTCTGGAGCGTGACCCGCTGGGGACACCGCCATCAGGTCCGAATAACCCAACCAGTCCGGCTCCCTAAGAACCTGATGACTCAATGTCAGCTTTGACTCGGTCCTTGCGGAAACACGGGAGCGAATGCCAGTCTTGAAAAGGGCAGCCTAGTCTAGGCTAGCAGGCTGCTGAAAAAGGGTATCTCTCATGCTGAGCGCAGCGAAGCATCTGCTGTTCCTCATTGAAAACAAACAAAAAGCAGATCCTTCGCTGCGCTCAGGATGACATGCTCGGAGGTTTTTTCAGCAGCCTGCTAGGCTAGTGTCTTGGGTCAGGGCCCCATCCTACTGCCCGGGTTGGAAGTTTTTTTGCCCGGCCTTGAGCCAGGGAGGGCCGGCGGGGAGAAAATGAACCAGCAAAGCAGGAATGTCGTTTCGAATCAGCGACATCGAGGGATTGCACTGCCCTAAACCATCCCAAAGGGAGATGGGCAAGGCAATACGTCGCTCTCCGACGAAGGGAGGTTCGCAAAACTAACCGACAGGCGCCGGGAGCGTTGGCTAAGCCATTTAGAAACAGTAAGCTGCACATAAGAGCCACGATGTTATTGAAAATAAAGGGCAATTTTATGGAAGCCACGATGTCGCTGAAAAGAAACCGATTTAACTAGCCAAAGGGCGCCACGGTGTGGTAAGCCGCTCGATCGCCAAGGCAAAGATGCCCGCCCAAATAAGCGCGAGTTACGGAATGAACAGACCAGAGTCAGGCCTCGTACACAAGGAATTCCAACCGGCCCCCGCACCGAACCGATCAGTTTCCGGGGGGTATGCTACTGTTGGCGCTCCAGCCTAAGCAGAAGGCCGGAGCCGGCGGCTGGATGAGACAGTTGCCCGTCATCTGGACAATCTTGAGGATGGCCGGCGATGGCAGAGGGTGCCGTGACGTTGGAACTTAGCGGCTTGCAGAAGGCCGTTTCGGCCTTGGCCGGCGTCCTGGCCAAGAGCGATGACGCCGAATTCATGAGCCAACTGGACGAAATCGCCCGCAATGCGATCAAGGCAGGTGTGGTTCAGCATTTCGAATTCACTTATGAACTTTGCTGGAAGTTTATCAAGCGTTGGCTGGAAATGAATATCAGCCCCGGGGTCGCCGACGGCGTCACGCGGCGTGAACTCTTCCGGCTGGGGGCAGAGAACCGGCTGATCGACGACGTGGAGCAATGGATGCGATATCACGAAGCACGAAACCTGACATCCCACATCGACCAGCCGGAGATCGCCGAGAGAGTTTATAACACCGCTCATGATTTCGCCCGTGACGCCGCGCGGCTGCTGGCAGCCTTGGAAGCGCGGAATGATTGATCTCCGCCCGCATCATTTGGAGACGGTGAGGCAAATCCCGGCCCACCACGTGCCGCAGTGCGAAGTCCGCGCTTTCGGCTCGCGCGCCAATTGGACCGCCAAGGACTACTCCGATCTCGATCTGGTGGTAGTGGCATCCGGCAAACTCAGTGAGGATACGCTGCGGCACCTCAAAGAGGCTTTCGAGGAATCCGAGTTGCCCTTTCGCGTGGACGTGCTCGATTGGCAGGCCACCTCCCCCCAATTCCAAAAGGTGATCGAGAAGCAATATGAGATCCTTCAGGAGGCGAAGCAGGCTGGGTACGGCGACTGAACCGGGCGTCCGGCAGAACAGCATTGCTGGTCATGGAGAGTTGCCTTGGGATCTTCCTTTTGTCACGGTCTTTCAACTGTTGACTGAGAACTGTAGACTGTGTCTATGTCCGAGCGGATTTCCGTGCGTGTTCCCGCAACGAGTGCCAACCTGGGTTGCGCCTTCGATTGCGCGGCCCTGGCATTGGGCCTCTACTTGGACTTGCATGTCGCCCCCCGGTCGGATGGGGCAGTATCCGTTGGTTATCAGGGTGTGGACCCTGAGCGCATCGCTCTGGACAAGAACAATTTGGTGGTCCGCACCATAGGCGGGACTCTGGAAAGCTGGGGAAAGAATCGCGGCTTCGATGTGGAGATAGACAACCAGATTCCGGTCGGCGTTGGGCTGGGCTCGAGTGCGGCCGCAATCGTCGGGGCGCTGGCGGCCTGCCATTGGCTGGCTGACCGGCCGTTATCGGACGAGGAACTGGTGTCGCTGGCGGCGCGCCTGGAGGGGCATCCCGACAACGTTGCTGCCGCCTGGCACGGCGGCTTTACCGTGACGGTGCAGCATGAGGGGGGTACGCTGGCCTGCTCGTGCCCTGTTCCCGATTCCGTGCGGCTGGTCCTGGTCATTCCCGATTACGCTCTTCCCACGGAGAAGGCTCGCCAAGTCCTCCCCGCCCAGTACTCCCGCGCCCATGCCATCCACAATCTGCAAAGAGCAGTCATGTTAGCGGCGCAGTTCTTCTCCGGAAGGGCTCGCTTCCATCCTTCATTCTTCGCTGACTGTTGGCACCAGCCCTACCGCGCCACCTTGATCCCTGGTTTGTCCGAGGTGTTAAGTCTCTCCGACCCCGACCTTCAGGGCATTTGCCTGAGCGGGGCAGGACCTTCCATCCTTGCTTTCACGGGCTCTGACGCCGCAGCCGTCGGGGAAGTGATCCGCCAGACGCTCGCGACGCACGGGGTCAACGCTCAAGCTCGAATCCTCGCCGCCGACAACGAAGGAGCGAAGGGCTGGTGCCTGCCATGCTCGGCTGAATCCGCCAGCGAGGGCTGAGGTGTCGGCGCTAATGGCACCTACGCCCCCTGGTTCAGCGGGCTGCTGAAAAGGCCGCGGCGGGTCATGCGCTTCTGACTGAAAAAAACAAAAGCAGATCGTTCGCGGCCGCTCCCTCGAAACTCAACCAATCCTGTCATTTCGAGGAGAGCGCATACGAGCGACGAAGAATCTGCTCTTGGCGGTGAAGAATAGAAGAAGCAGATTCCTCGCTGCTTTGACAGCAGATGGTAGACAATTTTCAGAATCGAGAGCTGACCTGGGTAAAGCGGTAGCAAGCTACCGCACTCCAGAGCGCCTCGCGCATTTTCATGCACAGTGGAGAGCCGAAGGCTCATGGAATCTTCGCCCGGAATAACAGGTGGGGCCTTTCATCCGTATTAGTGGCCGAAGGCCCAGTTTTCTGCCTGTTAGATTAGTTGGGAGGCCGCGCGGCGCGAAGCCCGAGATTCGAGATTCGGATCGCTAGCAATTCGACGACTCGAAACCTGCCGGGAGTTTGAGCTAAAATAGGATTTAATCGCTTCTGCCATAAGCATTCTACCGAGACTAAGAGCCGGAGAATCCGAATGAGTACGATTGCATTGAATGGCGGTTTGAATCGCGCTTCCAGTTTCTATGATTCCGTCATCGGCAAGAAGATCGTCATGGCGGTGACGGGGTTCATTCTCTTCGGCTACGTGCTGGCACATATGCTGGGTAACCTGCAAGTCTTTTTGCCGCCCGGTCCGGACGGCATCCCCCGCCTCGATCACTACGCGCAACAACTGAGGGCTGTACCCCCTTTGCTGTGGGGCGCGCGGCTAGTGCTGCTTGCTGCGGTGATCCTGCACATTGTGGCGGCGGTGCAGCTTACTTGGCTGAACAAGTTTAAGGCCCGGACTTCGCGATACGTCAAGTACACGACTAGCGCCTCCAATTACGCGTCCCGGACAATGATATGGAGCGGTCCCATCATCTTCTTCTATATTATTTACCACCTGCTCGACCTGACTTTCGGAAGGGTGAACCCTCAGTTTGCGGAGGGCAAGGTCTATCACAACGTCGTGACGTCGTTCCAGAACCCCCTAGCCGCCCTGTTTTACATCGTGGCCAACGTGCTTCTGGCAGTTCACCTCTATCACGGTGTATGGAGCATGTTCCAGACGCTTGGGGTTTCTCATCCGCGTTACAACCTGCTTCTCAAAAAAGCTTCTGTGCTGTTCGCGGTTGCGATCGGAGTGGGATTCTGTGTCGTACCGCTGGCGGTATTGATGGGCATCGTGAAGTGATTGAGAGCTTGCCATGAAACTCGACGCGCGCGTCCCGCCGGGACCCATCGAACAGAAGTGGGGAAAGGCGAAGTTCGAAATGAAACTGGTGAACCCCGCCAACAAGCGCAAGTACAGCGTGATTATTGTGGGCACGGGTTTGGCAGGAGGCTCAGCAGCGGCGACGCTGGGCGAACTGGGGTACAACATCAAAGCCTTCTGCTACCAGGATTCGCCGCGACGCGCGCACTCCATTGCGGCCCAGGGCGGCATCAATGCCGCCAAGAACTACCAGAACGACGGCGACTCGGTGTACCGGTTGTTCTACGACACAGTGAAGGGTGGCGACTTTCGCGCCCGGGAAGCCAATGTCTACCGGCTGGCGGAGCTCAGCGGCAACATCATCGACCAGTGCGTCGCCCAGGGCGTGCCGTTTGCGCGGGAGTATGGGGGCGTGTTGGCGAATCGCAGCTTTGGCGGTGCGCAAGTGTCGCGTACCTTTTACGCCCGCGGCCAGACCGGGCAGCAGCTGCTTCTGGGCGCCTACCAAGCCATGGAGCGGCAGGTCCAGGCCGGGCGGGTTGCCGTGTTTCCTCACCATGAGATGCTGGAGTTGGTGGTAGTGGAGGGTCGTGCCCGGGGCATCATTGCGCGGGATATGGAGACGGGCGAGATCTCCGCCCACGAGGCCGATGCCGTGATATTGGCAACGGGTGGCTACGGGAACCTTTTTTTCCTCTCTACCAATGCCAAAGGCTGTAACGCCACGGCAATCTGGCGCGCTTACAAGAAAGGCGCAGCATTCGCAAACCCCTGTTTTACGCAGATCCACCCCACATGCATTCCTGTGAGTGGAGATTACCAGTCGAAGCTGACACTGATGAGCGAGTCACTGCGCAACGACGGGCGCATCTGGGTGCCCAAAAAAAAGGGCGACACACGACCTGCCAACCGGATTCCGGAAGACGAGCGCGACTATTACCTCGAGCGGATGTACCCCAGCTTCGGCAATCTGTCCCCTCGCGACATCGCTTCGCGTGCCACCAAGCGCGTGTGCGACGACGGCCGCGGCGTGGGACCGACCGGCCTGGGCGTGTACCTTGATCTCTCCGACGCCATCAGACAGCTCGGCCGACAAACCATCACCGAACGCTACGGCAACCTGTTCGAGATGTACGAGCGCATCACAGGCGAGAATCCTTATGAACTGCCGATGCGCATCTTCCCGGCGGTGCACCTGATCGAGGGCCTGCTGGCCAATACCTCCGACATCCAGCCCACTGCCGTGCACGCCGACACGCAAGGCCAGAGCTTCCCGGTGTTCACCCTGGCCACGCTGTTCGGCTTTGACCTGATGCCCCGCATCCGCAATTTCAAGGACCTGATCTTCTTCCGCGCCAGCGAGCACCTGATCTACCCGCACATCGACGAGCTGTTCGGCGAGTGCGGCCGCAGCGTCATCGACTGGCCGCTGATCGAACGGCACTGGCAGGACCTGATGCAGGTAGCGATCTCCATCAGCGCGGGCCGGCTGTCCTCGGCCACGCTGATGCGGCGGCTGCGGTCCAACTCCCGCAAGAACCGCATTTACAAGGTGTTCCGCGAGGTCGGCCGCAGCGTCCGCACCGTG
>DATJKY010000377.1:0-3581 GCA_035490955.1 Terriglobia bacterium
GCGGCCGAGCGGGGGTATTGACTAAACCATTTAGAAACAGCAAGCTGCAAATAAGAGCCACGATGTTGTTGAAAATAAGGGGCAATTTATTGGAAGCCACGATGTCATTGAAAACAATGCGATTTAACTGCCGCCGCTCGCAAGCTTTGGCGGGCCGAACAACAGCCACGGTCAACCCCGTGCGGGTTTGGGGTCACAGGGCGTGACGTGATCCGTACCACCTACGGCTACTCACGGTTGGCCCCTGCTGGGGCCCGAGCCGACGATACACAAGTTATTACGCAGGCGTCGCAGCACACTCAAGGAATTCGCACTCCTGTACGCCCCATGTCAGGAGTCCTGACGTTATGTCACTCATTCGGAGTTGAATTCCGGAGCTGGATTTCTCAACGAACTTCTGACTCAGACACTAGCCGGCTATAGCAAAATTCAAGGTTCGGGATCCGGGCCAGCCGGATAGTCATGTTGCGAATGTGTTCTCGCGTATCCCGCAGCGACACGGTTGCCGTTCAGCGTTGACCTTCCCAGCTGCCGACCCTTAACCAGTCGGTAGGCTAGCCTCGATGTCGCCTACTCCACGCCAGCTACTTGCATTCGCCTTATAGTTTACTTAATCCGAAGCTAATAAAGGCTTTCCGGAGCCGAGCTGGCATCATCGCCCCTTTTTGGGATGTCGGAGGTAAATTTTTCCGGTCGCTCCAGAGGGTCAACAAGGAACTTCTCCTCCCGTTCCTGCCTGAAAGTGCGAGGGTTGTGGGTTCCAGGCCCCATGTGGCCACCGAGTTGCCTACCCAAAGCGTGGGGCATGTTGCGGGGGCATTGCTCGGGAAAGGTGCACCGCGCACCAGAAAAGAGGTGCTTTCATCATGAAGAGATTTACAAGAGTGAGTCTTGCCTTTGTTGTGTCGGCACTTCTCGGGACTGGCTCAGCATTAACGAAAGACAGTCAGAAACCTGAGGACGCAATGAATAAAGGCGCGATGTCCTCTGAAAGCTTAAGAGGCGGCTTTGGGAGGCCTGAGACCGTTACCGGTACTGTTTTGATGGTCAAGCCCGAGCAGGGAATCGTAGCGCTTGCACTCCGGGGACCGTCCCAACCCCCATCCACGGATATTGTGGTCCACGCAAGGAATGTGCAAGTCGGCGACGCGGTGATACGCGAAGAGAAAGTGACTACCTTTGAGGCTCCAGGTGAAACGGATTTCAACTTCAAAGTCGCCAACTCAACCCTGATTAAGGTCGATGGGCGACGGGTTGCGTTGGGTGACTTGGCCAGATTCACGGGACGGGAGGCAACAATCAGGTTCGTGCCACGGCGCGCAGGTAACTTTGCGCTCGGCATCGAGGTGGGGTAGCAAAATGCGGACAGACACAAAAGTGTGGAATCCGGTCGCAAGGCATTCCGAAGTAGGCGATGTTTGTGCGGACCGCCGGCAAGCCAGCCTCCGATCGGACGGCGTGATAATCCGGCGTCCTCGCACGGGGGATCCGCGGTATGTCGGCGTTGTAGGTAGGGTTCGCTTTATGTGTGAGTTCCTTGACTGGGCCGCCGCAGTGGGCCGATGGTCACCAATTTAGGAGAACCCGGCGCAGCCAGAGACGACACGCGGTCGTTGAAAGGCTCCGTCGAGAAGGTTGCGTCGGCAGAGCGGATCGGAGTAGCGAACCGCAATTGGAGGAGACTATGGTTGAGAAAACGACCTTAAGAAGCGCAGCTTTAAGGCTAGGCAATGCAATAAGAGCAGCAAAGGTTGATGGAGGGCGGTTGAAGATTGTTGTGTTCCTCCTCTCAGGTCTCATGACCGCGGCGCCAATGTTGGCCCAGGACAACCCTCCAGCGCGCGTGGCGAGGCTGAGTTATACCAGGGGCAGCGTTTCGTTGCAGCCTTCAGGTGAGAGTCAGTGGAGCCAGGCCTCGGTGAACTATACGGTTACAACCAGCGACCGGCTCTACACTGACCAGGGAAGCCGCGCTGAGCTTGAGGTAGGTCCCTATGCTGTGCGCCTTTCAGAAGCCACCGACCTGACGATGGCCAACCTGAACGACCAGGCGATGCAACTGGGTCTGGCGCAGGGGACGATTCGCGTCAGCGTCTTTCAATTGCCTTCCGGCAACACCGTGGAGATCGACACACCCAACGGGGCGCTCACCGTTTTGGGACCGGGCACCTATCGCGTCGACACGGTTCCCAACAGCGGGACGCGTGTCTACGTTAACAGCGGAAGCCTCCAGGTGAGCGGCGGAGGCGCTAATCAGACGGTCGGCGCTGGCCAGGCTGTACAGCTAGCCGGCACCGAGCCTGTCCAGGTTTCTTTCGTGGCCCTCGCTAATCCCGACGACTTCGATCAGTGGAGCATGAGCCGCGACCGCCGTCTGGAATCGGCAGCCTCTAGACGGTATGTGAGCCCATATGCGCCTGGTTATGAAGACCTCGACGCATACGGTTCCTGGCAGGACGTTTCCGCATACGGTCCGGTCTGGTATCCGTCTGGCGTTCCGGCGGGTTGGGTACCCTATCGATTTGGCCACTGGGCGTGGCTGGAACCCTGGGGCTGGACTTGGGTGGAAGATGAGCCCTGGGGCTTTTGTCCCTTCCACTACGGCCGCTGGGCCTTCATCGGATCAGCCTGGGGATGGGTGCCCGGGCCGGTTGCCGTGGTGCCTGTGTACGCCCCTGCGCTGGTGGCGTTTGTAGGCGGATCCGGATTTTCTTTCGGCTTCAGCTTCGGCGGCCTTGGCGTAGCGGCTTGGTTCCCGCTCGGGCCCGGAGAGCCCTTTCTCCCCTGGTACCACTATGGGGATAACTATCTCCGCCAAGTCAACGTGACCAACGTGAGAAACGTAACCAATATCAACAACATTACGAACATCACGAACATAAATACTGTTCACTACGTCAACCGGAACGTGGGCACCACCGCTGTGGCGGCTACGGTCCTTCGCAGCGGGCAACCGGTGGCGCGCCAGGTGGTCCGCGTTGACCCGCAGCAGATGGCCAAAGCGCCAGTGATCCCGCACCCCTCGGTTTCTCCCACCGCAGCAGTCGCGCGCGGCGGGAAGCCGGTTCCAGCTCCTCGGGCTCAGACCCCCAGATTTGTTCTGGCTCCGCAGACCGCCCAAAAGCAATCACCCGCTTCGGGCAGAGGCCGGCCTTCGCCGCCACCATTAGAGGCGAAGAACACATCCCAGAAGCAACCACCAACTTCCGGTGCAGCCCGGCCTTCGGCGCTACCACCAGAGACAAACAACGCGTCGCCGCAGAGGAATGCGGCCGGTGGTCCGCCGCAGAAAGCGGCGCCGCCTCTGATTACGAAGAACGGGCAACCGCAACAAAGTGCACCCAGGGGCGAGCGACCGACGAAGCCTCCAGAGCCGAACACCCAACAGCCCTCAACAATGGCTAAGCGTTCGCCCAGCGGTCCAGCTTCCACACTCCCGCATCTGATTACCAAGAGCGCGCCGCCACCACGCAACGTGCCTTTCGAGAACCGTCAGCCGGCCATGACTGCGCACCCGGGACGACCTCTCGAGCCACAGCAGGCTGAGAACCTCCGGGCAGGAAGACCGGCTGGTCCTGCAC
>DATJKY010000378.1:0-21456 GCA_035490955.1 Terriglobia bacterium
CACGGTGCTCCTGTATCACGGGACGTTCCTCGTCAATTCCCTTTGCCATATGGTTGGGACTGTTCGGTACAAGACCACAGATACGAGCCGAAACAGCGTCCTGCTGGCTCTGATCACCATGGGCGAAGGATGGCACAACAATCACCATCACTACTCTACATCTGCCAGGATGGGTTTCTTCTGGTGGGAAGTCGACATCTCTTATTACGCCCTGAGTTGGCTTTCGCTCTTCGGTATTGTCTGGGACATGAAGAAGCCGAGCCAACGAGTTTTGGAAACTGCAAGAATCTAAAGCATACTCTTCAGCCCGTAAGCCTTTCGAACGTACCCGACCGCTATCGGGATTAGCAAGGGTCCTCGTCCAGAAAGGGGAGCCACGGGGGCAGCACGCCAATCACTTGGTGCGGCTTCCCATCGACGGTGATGGTTCGCCCGATGATGGAGGGATCGCCGCCAAACTTGCGATGTCAGTACCGTAAGCCAGTTTCACACGTCGTCGGACCCTTAGGACCCTTTTCATCAGCCTGTGGGGACGCCTCTTAGGCTTGATACGTTAGCGGGGAAGGGAAGTTCCGAAATTCTCGTGCGTGACTGAACTCAGCTATTCGTAACGCAGTGCCGCCATGGGGTCCATGCGCATGCCCCGGCGCGCCGGAACGAAGCACGCCACGAACACTACGGCCATCATCAGCAAAGCCACGGCGGCGAAGGTAGCCGGATCAATGGGGGTAACTCCGAAAAGAAGGCCTATCATCAAGCGGGTGAGTGCAAAAGCGCCGAGGATGCCGGCCGCCAACCCCACTGCCGCCAGGTGGGCGCCCTGCTTCATCACCAATCTCAGCACGTCGCTGCGGCGCGCGCCCACGGCCATACGGATGCCGATCTCGTGAGTCCGCTGGGTGACGCTGTACGACATTACCCCGTACGTGCCTACGGCCGCCAGAATTATCGCCAGGCCGGCAAAAAGAGCGAGCAAGAACATGTTGAATCGGCGCTCGGCGAACGATAGGTCCAGGAGTTCGTCCATGCTCTTAATCTGGTTCAAAGGAATCTGGCTGTCGAGGGACCAGATCTGGCGCTTCACAGCTGGGATCAGGGTCCCTGAAGAGTCCGGCATACGCACCACCACGGACATCCAGCGCCTCCAGGCCTCGTCGGACTGCGCGAAGGGGGTGAACACGGCGGGGTAAGCCGGCTGCGAAAACGAGTACTGCTTGACGTCTCCTACCACGCCGACAATGGTCATCCACCTTGCCGGACCAATATCGCGTCCCCAACGGATTCGCCGGCCAATTGGATTCTGGTGGGGAAAGTATTGGTGCGCCAGGGCCTCGTTAATGACGGCCGTTAGCGGCTGGCCTTCCCGGTCGATCGCCGTCAGGGTGCGGCCGGCGCGCAGCGGAATCTGCATCACGCGAAAGTAGTCTCCCATCACACAGAACGTGTCCACTTCAGGTTCGTCGCCCGCAGAGACCTCGGGCCGCCCTTCGAACGCCAGGCTGTGCGTCACCTCGCCGCCGTTGAGGGGAACATCGCCGGCCATAGCGGCCTGAATTCCGGGGAGCGAGTTCAGCCCCGCCAGGAGCTCGCGCCGGAACACGGTCTGTTTCGGAATTTCAACGTAGCGGGTGGCCGGCAACTGAATGAAAATCGAGACAACATGCTCCGGGTTGAAGCCAGGATCGACCGAGCGCAAGCGCGTGAAGCTTTTGATGAGCAGCCCGGCCCCAACCAGCAGCACCAGCGCCAAGGCCATCTCCGCCTCAACCAACATCTGGCGAAATCCGTGCAAGGCCCGGCCGGTTGTCGCCGTCAAACCCTCCTGTTTCAAGGCATCGGCGACGTCGGCGCGAGAGGCACTCCAGGCTGGAGCCAGTCCGAAAATCAGGCCGGTCAAGGTTGATACGGCCAGCCCAAACAGCAGAACAGCAGGGTCCATCGAGACTCCATTCAAGTGGGCCAGCGCCGCCGGCTTGGCTGCGACCAACAAGCGGGTCCCCAAATTCGCCAGCAGCAAACCGCCGCCGCCCCCAAGCACGGCCAGCAGGGTGCTTTCTGTCAGCGCCTGGCGAATCAGGCGGTGTCGGCCCCCTCCGAGCGTCGCCCGGATCACCATCTCGCGGCGGCGAGTCACGGTGCGAGCCATCAACAGGCCGGCGAAGTTCGCGCAGGCGATCAGCAGCACCATGCCTACCGCTCCGAAAAGCACCCAGAGGGCCGACCGAACGTTGCCCGTTACCCACTGCTGGAGCGGAACGGGTACCGTGTGGCGGCCCTTATCGTAGCTGGGGTAGTCCGCTGCCAGCCGGGCGTCGACCGCCGCCATGCCGGCGGCCGCCTGGGCCAGGGTAACGCCCGGCTTAAGCCGCCAATACGATCGCATAAAATGAACGCCGCGATAGGCCGCAGCTTCCGGATAAACCACCCGCAGCGATACGAAGACGTCAAGATCGTATTCCGGCACTACAAAGGCCGCCGGCATGACTCCGATTACGGTATAGTGGTTGCCGCTGAGCGGTATGGTCCTGCCCACAACGTTCGCGTCACCGGCGAGACACTCCCGCCAGAATGAGTACGCGAGCACTACGACGCGAGGCCCGCCCAGACGGTCCTCCTCGGGCGAGAGCGTGCGGCCCAGCATTGCCGGCACTCCCAACGCCTGGAAGAGCCCGGCGTCCAGATATCCCGCGTGCACTGCTAGCGGCTCGGGCCCGCCGGTATAGTCCATGGTCTCGGCGTTCACGGCACCGCCGGCAGAAAACAGTCGGCTTTGGCCGCGGATGTCATCGACGTCCAGGAGTGATTCGTTACCGCGCCACGTCACCAGTTGCTGCGGGTTCGCGTAGAGCAGCGGACGAAGCAGCACGGCGTTGATCACGGTGAAGATCGCCGTGCTGGCGCCAATCCCGAGAGCCAGGGTAAGAATCGCAACAACCGTAAAGCCCGGGTTCTTGCGCAGCATTCGGAGCGCGTACCGAAGGTCTTGGACCACCGTCTCAAGCCAGGGCAGCCCTTGAAGTTCGCGGTGGATCTCGCGAAGTTGAGTGACGCCCCCCAGACGCAAGCGTGCGTCGCGGCGGGCTTCTTCCGGCGTTAGGCCCCGGCGGATATTCTCCTCCGTAAGCAGGGCCATGTGGCCTTCGAGCTCCTGCTCGAAATCTTGATCAAGGCACCCGATCGTGAGCCACCCGTGGATTCGGGAAACCAGGACTCTCAGCCGACTAAACATCGCCTTACCTCCTCACCTCAAGCTGTAACACGCGGCCCATCACGCCGGCGATGCGCTCCCAGTTCTCCGCCTTGGCAGCGAGCTGCTTCCGCCCACGCTTGGTGATAGAGTAGAACCTCGCCTTGCGCTTGTTCTCCGAGGGGCCCCAGGCCCCGGAAATCCATCCTTTCTGCAGCAACCGCACCAGTGACGCATAGATGGTCCCCTGGTTGATCTGCAGCACTTCCTGGCTGATCTGCTCAATGCGGCGGGCGATGCCGTAACCGTGCAGCGGGCCCATGGCGTCTAGGGTCTTGAGTACCATCAAATCGAGGGTGCCTTGAAGAATCTCTGAGCGGTCTTTCCGCACTAGGACCTCCTGTGGCTTACAAACAGGAGTGTAGCAACGGATCTGTGGGATGTCAACAGGAAAGAGTTGACCAAAACGGGCTTGCCTGGCCGGCCTCAGGCAAGGTAGAACAACTTAGTCCGGAAACGGGTCCGTTGGCCGGTTGTGACGTGATCACCGAGAGCCTTGGGTTCGGCAAGGGGTGCAGGGAGGAGATCCTATGAAACCGACGGGACATCAGCAGGTGTTGCATCATCGCGGGAATTACCTCGTCCGACGGCAACGGCTGCCGCCGGGGGAGGCGACACCGTGGCATCGGGATCCCTTTCATCGGGTGACTGTTGTCTTGAGCGGGGATGTACTGAACATCGAGTTCCGCGATGGCGGAGAAAGTCAGTCCTGGAACATCACTGTGAGCGAAGTGGATTGGTCAGAGCCAAGCGACCGCGTTCACCGCGCCGTGAACGTTGGGAAAGAAGTATTCGAGGAGGTGGTAACTTTTTTTCTGGATCGTCCTGACGCAGTGCCCCAGCCGGAGGACGACTCTAAGTAGCGTTGCTTGGGTTAGGGGGCATTATCCGTAGATTGAAAGGAAGGCGCTCATCTGGAAGCCGCCATTCTAAGCCGGAGACCCGCCAAAACCTTAGCCCATTCATTAGCAAACAGCATTAGGTGATATTGGCAAGTAGCCGCTCGCAGCGGCGGAAGTACGCTGAATTGTCGCGGCGTACGCGCTCTTCCAGACGCCTCCCCACGTCCGGATGGGACTTTGCGTCGCCCAGGAGGTGAGTGAATCCGACGCGGGCAGCAAGACTCGGATCAAAAGCCTCTTCCCATGACGCAAAAAGATGGCTGATTCGTACCCCCTGGTAGGGAGAGGTAGAATCGCAACGATGGAACTCCGTGCAGGCCGAAAGGAAGTACTGCTCCAGGACGTAGTTGTAGCGCCGCTTGTCGTGGAGGCGAGACCAAGCCGCAGCGTTCTGTGGTCGCAAGATTAAATCGAGGGCCGTCTGCGCATAATGGCGCAGGAAATCCCAGCGCAAGCCGCCTAGAATCCCACAGTTTTCGGCGGGAAGACGGCGGCGATACGACCGGGCCCATCGCCATTCCAAGGGGAGTTGCATGGCTTGTTGAGCGAACGCCCACTCAATGTCCTGCGGAGAGTAGTTGCGATCATGATCGTGAAAGTCCTCCCGGTTCTGCGTAAAGACCGGAGCATCCAGGAGGTGAAGAGGCAAGCGCTTCCACAAGAACACATCCGAATCCAGGTGGACGAAAGGGCAATCTTGAAGGCTATAGGCGACAAGCTTTCCCAAGGCCCACCAATCGGGGTCGACTTCGTTCAGCCGCTCTAATTCTGTCGAGACTTGGGCAAAGGGAAGGCCGAGTCGGTCAACGAGCAGCTTTTTCCCAGCCCGATCCGTGATCAAGACGGTCTCGGGGTAATGCCGGCTCGCAGTTTGGAGCGAGAGCCCCCAAGCCAATAAATGATGTAGGGGCTTACACCAGATGTTGCCATAATAGGTGTGAAACGGCCGGCTCCAGAAAGACCAGACTGCGCGCACCCGTTCCCTCATTGCTCTAAGTAAGGAAGCCGTCGAAACGCACTTAGTGGAAGAGTAAGCGCCCTCCACGGGACTCGAACCCATCGTGCTTGCGCACGCCCCACCGAAGGATGGTGGAGGGCACTCTCATCGTAGGCGCCAGCGGGCTTTGTGTCAAGAAAAATTATTTTGCTGCTGTACGGTCGCGGGGGCCCAAACGACCGGAGCGGCATTCTCCGCCATGTTGTCGACTACGAGCCAAAGCGGAGTCGCCTCAGGTTGTGAAAGCGGATCGACCAGAATACCTGTATTGAAGCCCGCAAGATGACAGTGGCGAACGATGAGGCGACGGCCGAAGACCCCCCAAACCCGGATCGCCTCCAGCGTCACTTGATTGGGATTCGCAAGCACCTTGGCATAGTTGTTTTCGATCACCGTGCTTTCTACGTTGCCCACGAAGATCGCGTGGCGCGCATGGAATTGAGCTCCAGGCGGCAGTCCAACGTAAATCTGGTTCCCAGCTATGGTTACTACCGACGCCGAATCTCTCTTAAAGGGGTTACGCTTGTGATTGCTCATTCCCACCGTTATCCCCTGCACCGCGTCCTGAACGGAGTTGTTGAGGATTCGGCACTCCTGAACGCCCTCGCCGCCGACGGCGATGCCACGCGCCATGGCGGTCTGGTCGGCGCGTTCCACGGACGCTACCGCGGCGACAAGCGCGGAGTTGCCCTCCCGCAGCTTTGGGTGCAACAAAAATTCCGAGGCTGCCTTCTTAATGAACAGCAACAGATCGCGCTGCGTGGCAAATTCCTTTGGCCCCTTTTCGCTCAGGTAGGCCTGCCAGAAATCCTTCAGCAACGGGTGCGTTCGAAATGAGATCACGTGCTTTCCCACAGTCACGGTGGCATTAAGGTGCACAACCTTGAGTGGTCGGACGCTCCCTCCTGCCGGGACTTTTCCTGCCGGCGTGCCTGGTTCAGGCGCCAACGGCGCGGTCGGTGTAGAACCAGGTAGCGTTTGAGCAAGGCTTGCCGTTTGAGTCGCTGACGGCTGAGCCTTAACAAACTGAGCTTCCGCAATGAGCTCTCGCACCGCGTTGGCCCGAAAAACCAGATCCTGTAGGCGCTGGTTCAACGTGTCCCGTTTCGGGAGATAGCCACTCAGGATGTTGTCTTCAACCTCCGCGCGCTGCACCTCTACCAGCAGAATGCCATCCTGGTTACGGCCGACCGAGAGGTTACAGTGCCGGATTCTCACATGACCGGCTCCCGTAGTCTGATTCAAGTTGGTGATACTGTTCTGCACGGTAATGCAGGCCGTCGTGCGCTCCTCTCCATATCCGCACTTGAGCCACACGTTCTCAACAGAGACATCGCTACAATCGGCAAAGCTGAGGGTGCCGCCCAGCATCAGCGCGGCCGATCCACCGGAGCGGACCCTGCGCGTTTGCGCCCGGTCCGTACTAACATAGAGGTCGCTCACCTGCACGCTCACGCAGTTCGAGAAGATCAGCGCGGCCGTAACTCCACTGGCCACAATGGTCGTGCCAGGGCCACCTCCACTAATTCGGAGATGCCCCAGATTCTGCAACACCACAGGTTTTTTTAGCGGAAAATCTCCAACCGGGAAGCAAATATCGGCGTCGGCACCCTTCGTGAGCTTTAGAAGCGGCGCCTCCCAACCGGGCCCCGGCGTAGGCACGATTGTGCAGGGTCCTTGCACTTGGCAGAGCTTATCGAGGGCCTGCTGCACGGTGGTTACCGCCCCCAGTTGCGGACAGTTCCGCGGGTTGTACCAGACGTCGCACGCGGTGATATCAGTCAGCGGCGGAAACTTCCGCCGGCAGTCGTGCGACGCGGTCTCTTGATTTTGGCTGTCCCATTGAATGCAAGCTAAAGGAGCGTTAAAGATCTCGATGTGATGAGCCGGCTGGAAATCATGGCCATCGCTGTTACAGGGAGGCCATTCGATTTGTCCTGTGGCGGTGCGCGCCGGAATGAGCCAATAGTCACCGGACGCGTACTCACCTTTGCTGAATTCAACTTGGATCCCATTCTCCAAATCGAGCCATCCGGTGGAAAGGCTCACACCGTTCGATGTGGCGGATGAGCCAAACTGGTCCCAACGCCGCATGCGCGCGTTCTTGGTCGGGTCTACCGATGCTACCGGTTGCGTCATGGTTACGCTGAGCGTTTCCGGACTGACGGCTTTGATCTGGTAGAGATCGCCTGGCTGATTCGGATTCTGGCCGAACAGGAAGGTGTCGTCCGAAATCTCCACCCATTGCCAGGGAGAGAATCCAAGGTTTGCATCCGGACCGAGACTGTCGACGTAAACCGTGCTGCCGGAAACACCGGTGACCGCTACAACGACGGAGCCATTCTCCCGCGACCATTTAAAGGTTGCCGATGCCTCGTCGCCTGCCTGATGGATTTCAACTCGGTAAAGCTGGTTTTCCAGGCCGCGGTAACCTGCCGACGGTGTGGGCTGGCAAGAACAATCTCCTGTGCCGCCGCTGGTTTGCGCGTTCAGCTTACCCGGATCTTTTATGGGCGCAAGCCCAGTAACCATTGAATTGCAGCAACCTCGACTAGCCGCACCGACCAGCGATACAGTGGTGGACGCCGTGGTCGCACCCGCGTAGTTCGAGGCCAGGGTCAGGCTGGCGTCGTTGGCTATGGTGCTAATCTCGTAGGGAGTTTGGCCGGTATCAGAAGCGAACACGACCTGCTGCCCAACCTGGAGAGCGGCCGTGAAGGAAGTGCCGGTTCCGGTTACAGTCGCTGAGTCATTAGTTAGGGCCACGGTCCCGGCCAGCGGCTCAGTTGGGGCGGACGTTAGTCCCTTGGCCACCACTCGCCAAACGGTTTGCAGGCGGGTCGTAGTGTCGGCTAAGCCCAGCGCCGGCTCGCGCAGGCAGGGATCGTCCAGGGCCGTTACCAGCCGCTGCCAGACCTGGAGATAAACCTGAATAGCGCTGATCGAGCCGCTGCTAAGACTGTTGAGCAGGTCTTGATCGGTCGGGTTGGGGTTGATCAGGAATGGCTGTTCGGAATAGGGCAAGAGCTGCTTATTCTCACACACAATCCCGTCCACGTAATAGCGCCCTTTGCCGATCTCAATGGTGTTGCCTACCACGGCGATTTTGAAGCCCTCGTCATGTCGCGGCCCGCCGACTATGCCGACGACGTCAACTGTTTCCGTCGTGCGAAGATACTCGTCAATCGCGCACTGTTCGTTCGTGTCGGCATCTAGGGAAACACGTCCCTGCTGCTGAAGCACGCAGGTATAATTCTTGTTGGGACTAAACCGCAGCCGGCTAAAGTCGCCTTTCATAGTGAGCTTCTCCTGTTATGAACGGCCAGCCCGGACTCCATAACACCGGTGTTAGAGTTAAATCAGAGCTGTGCCGACCCCCACGAATCGAAGATCGTCCTCTTCGGCGCCAGCGCATCGATTCCAAAAGTTGCCTCGTGATCCGTAGCCGTAAGCAAAGGGCGGCGGCATGATGACCACCGGGCACGACGGTTCCAAAAAGACTCCCACTTCCAATCCGAAGGGCACATATTCCTGCGCGCGCAATTGGACGTTGCGCACCGCCTCGGTCTCCTGCAAAAAGTAGTAGACACCGATTTGTGAACCATTATCAGCGCCGGTCCAGATCGCCATCGGCGTGTCGCCGCTGAGCAATCCATAGGACGGATGGCCGTAGCGCAGAATGACGAATTGGGGTTCGAACAGACCTTCCTGCGTCGAATCAGGCGGCAGGCAGTGGAATTGCTGCGGCGTGATCGCGCTTGCAGGCAGAAAGCAAAAGCGTACACATCCGGTCTGCTGGCGACTGCACCACAAGGCCGCCTTCCAGGAATCGTGACGCGCCCGGCGTGCCAGAAAAATCGTGTTCGAAGCCAGTTCCATCGTGCGCACGCGAACCTTGCCGATGACGGTGCTGTCCTCGATATGAAGATCCGCGCCTTCCGAAGCCAAATCCTCGGCGGCGTAAGCTACGTTACAGCGCGACCCGCTGTCGATGATGCTGGAGCAGATTCTCGTGGTACATCCCTCCGAGGCGCCAATCGGCCCGCTGATGCAACGGATGACGCTCAGGTTCACCTCCGCCGCCGAGGCGACAATGCTCGGCGCGCCCGGCTGGGTGGGCTTGCCGCAGCGGTCGAGCGCGATTCCGGGAACGAGAGTGCAATCCATCAGTTGAATATTGGCCGCGTCGCCGAGAATCTGGAGGGAGCCCGAAATCCAGACGCCACTGAGGGAGAGTTGCCCGGAAGGTGGAATGTCAGCGCCGCTGCCGCCCCGCTGTCCCACGACCTCGATATTGCCGCGCAGGAGCACGCAGGAATCTTCATAGATGAAGTTGTTTCCAACCGAGGACTGCGGTTGGGCGGAGAGAATCCACAGCTGGCTCTGAGCGGGCAGAGCGACGGCCGCGGCCCCGGTTAGGTTCACATCGAGCGCGTCAAAACCAGGAAGAATGATTAGGCCGGTGGAGCCCGGCTGCAGATGATTCCAGGCGGAAACGGCGTCTTCCAAAGTGGGTGCCCCGCTGGACCCAATTACTGCGACATAGTTGAACTGGCTGGGGAGGGTGAGAAGATTGGGTGTGCGGTCGTAGGGGCCTCCGCCCATTTCAGCCGGAAATCCGTAGCAGTAGCTGACGCGCAACTGCTGCGGCAGGGGAAAATCCGGTGCAAATTGGATTCTTCCCAGGACCGGGTCGATCCCGACCTTACCCGACGGGGTGCAGCCCCACGAAGGGTCTGAGCACTCGCCAAGATTGCAGCAGCAGATTTTTGATTCATCAATGAGTACGCCATCCGCGTAGAGTGCCACGCGTTTGTTCGGTCCATAGAACTCGTGGAGATTCTTGTAAAACTCCCGCCGCAAAATCGGCTGGGGAACATCGAGGCGGGTGGTCAGTCTGCTGAATGAATCACGGGCCGGACGGACATTGAACAGGGGCATGTCCTGGCCCAGGGGGCTGAACATGTACCGCTCAGCATCCACCCGGAACGCTGGGGCCTTGGTCACTTGAAAGGGCTTCCACCGCCACAGATAGACGCCCACGTCCGGAATATTGAACCGTCCCCCACCGTGGAGGTTTATATCCAGAGGGGTTGGGTCCGGGTCGGACACCGTGCGGACGCGCGGGGCGATTCTACGCACATCTATAGTGCGGTTCAGCGGGTCGAAGGCCGAGTTGATGCGCTCCAGCTCCAAGCCACGGCGCAAATCCACCGTTGCCGAGTGATGGGGCCGCACGTGACGCATGCTTTCGGTGGTGATGAGCCTTCTGAAGAACTCTACCGCTGCGGCCGGCAGCCCCGAAACATCCATGGCGACCTGTTCCAGGCACAGCAAGGTACCCTTGCGCCGTCGATATCCAATGGTGTTGGCGACTTCCGCCCGCCGCCCGCTCGCAGCTCCGCTAATTTCGTAGATCGTGTTCGAGCCAACCAGGTCCCCAATATAGGGAATCACCCACGAGGCGCAGGTTTCGATGAACTGGTCATCGTAGAGTTGCTGGATGTTCCCTTCCAGGATGGCGGACTGCCCGGCAATCACCGTGAGCAAGGCCTGAAGGGGATAGCCGTTTTCGGCATCACGCGTGCGGTAAATCGCCGGTAGTAACGCGTAGAGCTGGTCGGCGTTCAGGCTCATGACCATACCTCGAAATTCCCTTGCGACGCTGGATCAATCAACAGCATTTCTGCACCAGACGGCGTGCTCTGTTGGCCGGCCGCCGACGATGCTGCAAGCAAGACCGCCGGGAGCGCCGCGCCTGGCGCGGGAGGCTGACCCTGCCGATTGAAGGCTGTCACTTCCACCGCAATCACTCCCGCCGTTTGCTGGATGACGGCAATAATTTCACTCTGCGCCACGCCTTGACCCATCTGGCGTTGGTCAAAACTGAAGGTGGTTGAGAGCGACTGCCAGACTTGTGCCAACACTTGGGTGGGATCATAATCGGTCGTGTCAATCTGGAGGTTGGCGCCAACTTCGAACAGGACCGGGTTATAGGATGGGTTGGCGACGTAGACCGGTACGTGGGGATTGCCCGCGTCCTGTAAGGCTTGAAGAAGACTTGTAATCGTGAGATCGTCGGGCTGGAATGCGATGCCGTTAGCGCCGGCCAGAGTCAGAAACACGCTCCGCTTGCGACCGACCCACGTCCAGGTGGCGAGCGCCTTGGCAATTCCGGCGAAGGCCAGAGCATAGTTTTGATAGTCCTCCAGCGACACCACCCGGCCCAAGGTCAGAACTTGTAAGGGGGCACTTGCTCGGGCGGCGCTTGCCGTGTCGGGATCCGCGCCGCCCGTGCCGGGGTCAGGATTAGTTACGCTCTTAAGTCCCTGGGGGCGGTCCAGCGCCTGGGATAATTGGCCGCTTTGGACATTTCCGGCGGAACCTATTCCCTTGCGGTAGACGGCCCGAATATTCATCTGCCCTGTTGGCGGGCGCTCTCCCTCTTCACCGTCGCCGAACTGGACGGTCACTTTCTGGCTGGCGTCGGTTTGGGTGATGAACACGCGGTCGCGGGGACCCGAGTCGAGGAAGTTATTCACCTCGTGCCATCGAAGGTTGTTGACCCAGACTTGGAGCGTGGAAACCGCGCCATTGTTGAGCGACGAACTGACGTAGGTCAAAGGCGACTGCTTCAGACTGAATTGGAGTGCCGGGTTGGTGGCATCGCCGCTGCCCAGGATTTCATTCATCGTCTCGCCCTGCGTCGCTGCGACCACATTGGCGTTGACGGTTACCGCGCTGCGGTCGTAAATGCGCGCCAAGGTCTGTCCGAAACTGAGCGTCACCACCGGGCCGAGAACACTGAGCTGACTAATGGTCGCCGTTTCACCTACGATCGGGTCTTTTTGATCCGCCGGAATCAGTAGGACATTTGCCGTGTTGATTTCGAGTGTCCCGGCCGCGCCGTCCGTCGTGATCACCGACCAAAGCAGGTCCGCGCTGTGCGGAGCAGGCGTGGGTGGAAAAGCGTCAACAAGGAACATCTGCCCCGCCGCGAGTGGCAGGCTGCCAGTGCCGCCGGCGGGGACGAACCGTGCCGTGCTGTCGCTGGTCGGGCTAAAACTGGCACCCACCTGCAAACGCAAGCGCTTCCCGGAGATCGCCACCGGCTGCCCACTGCTCAATTGCTCGCCTGTTACGATCTCAAGCTGGGAACCCTCGACCGGCTTGAGCAGGCCCGTTTGTCGCGCATAAGTGCCGTCATAACTCCAGGCAACGTAGGGCGGATCAACAGGAGTCAGCCGATTGCTCTGCACATAGACGGTTGTCTGCCGGGTGTCGATGACAACGGTCTGCAAGTACGTGGAGCCGATCGGCGCGGAAACCGGGCTCGTTGGACTCGGTATCGTCAGTCCGTTGGCGAGCGTCAGTTGCGTTGTTTTGCTGGTGATGAGGAAGGCGTTCGGTGAAGTTTCGGCGGTGGATTGCACATTGAAGACGGCGGAGCCATTGTTCGAGTCCACCAAGACAACCCACTGTGGCTCGGCGCTGGGATCCTGACCTGGGGCGAGCCCGGGATAGGACGCGTCGAGGTTGATGGCCGGAGAAGTGAAGGCCGCGGGAAAGTTCCAATCGCTCGTAGCGGCGCCGCTTCCGCCGGGCCAGCCCTTCACACTCGCGAGCCCGCTGCCTGTGACCCACACCAGCGAGCGGGGATCAATCGATTGGGCTCCGAAGAGAGCCGCACGCTTCCTCAAGACATAGATGTAAGCCGTCGTATCATTGGTCGTTGGCCACAAGAGCGGCTGGTCCCATACGACCTGGGTTTGTTGTGCTTGCGCATCGATCTGCACCGATGAAACAAAATGGAGGTCGACCTGCGTTCCGATTCCCGGAGTGCCGCTCGCGGCTTGCTGGTGAAACGCCTGGTTGACGAACAGAAGTGCATCGCCGGGATTCAAGTTGTTACTGGTTCCCTGCAGCCAAATGGAGGTATCGCCAGGATTCAATCCCCGGAAAACGGTGGTCTGCGCCGGAATCGCGTTTAGTTCGATCACGGCGGTCAGGTCGGATGACGTTTCAAAAACCTGAGGTTGTTGTCCAGGGTTCGGCACACTCTGAACTCGAGTTCCCGCGGGGATCAGGACGTTGTCTGGGGAGCCCGGCGCGCTTGTCAGCGCGAAAGCGAGAAATGTGGAAGCGCCCACACCGGGTGAGGGCTTGTATCCCACCAATTGGGCCAGCGCGAATACCGAGGCCGAATCAACCGCAGTGCGCAGATACGACTCGTTGGCGATTCGTTCCTGATAAAAGCTCAGGATATCCAGAGACGTTGCCCAGGCATCGAGCAACGCAATGGAGAAATCCGAGGGATCGCGAGTGCGCAGAGGCGCCAGCGCGGGCAAGTCCGAATCGGAGAGCGCCGCCAGCAAGCTGGCCAAAAACGTCGTATGCGTACCCACGCGGTAGCTGATCGCGCTGAGCGCGGGCCGATTAGTAATCGGCTCCGGGGTTTCGGTGCCGATACCCCGGCAGCAGCCGCACAGAGTCGGCTGCGGGGATTCACAAGAACCATTCACTTGCCACCATCCATGTGCAAAACAAAAATGCCGTGATCGAGCCGGTTCGGATCGTTATCGCAGCGGGCGATCTCCAGCCTTCCCATGGTGAGATAGCCCAGCGCCACGCCATCAATCGAAGGGTCATTCATGCGCTGAAACACCGTCATCGTCGCGGAGGTGACACCCTGAACGCGTTGAGCGGCGGCGACGAACGGGCTGGTATAAATCGTCTGGCCGAAAGTAAAGTTCTCCGGATTCAGCATGCCAGGCTGGCCGGTGCACTGGTTCCCGGTGGTGAAAAGGTCCGTGAGCGCAGTTTCGACGTCGGCTCGGAAAAAGTCTGGGTCCACGCAGATAGACATTTCGATGTCCAGTCCAACAATCACCGCTCCTTCCACGGCAAGGTCCACTCCCATCATGCGAAACAGATTCAGCCGGGTTTGGGTGGCGGCCCGCAGCGCGGCGCTGGGTCCGCTGGGGGCGACCGTGTCGACGGAAACGAAGGCCGTGTACCAGCTCCCGGTCCAACGCAGCGTACCGCGCGCCTCGCTAATGGCGGGGTCTAGCTTCGCCATAGCGCCGTAATCATCTTCCGTCACGGCGCGAAGCTGGGTGAGGAAGGCAAAAGGCGCCATTTGCCGGATGTGGTCCATGGTTTCGGGGTCAACTCCGCCGGCCGCGGCCAGCGGATTGCCGACCGCGGTGACGGCTTGCAGCGAAGGCGTCAGCGGCGGTGGGGGGATGTTGGTCAAAATGTGGGCGAGCGAGTCTCGGCCTATATTTCCGATGCTTCCGTTTCCGACCCGATATCGAACTTGAAAATCTGTGCCCGTCTCCGGCGCCTTGCCGTACTGGTCGTCGCCAAAACGCAGGAAGGCCGAGCCGGTGTATTCGATCTCCAGAACGCAGACACGCTGAGAGTCATCGCTAGACAAGAGGTCTTCGAGCACGTCCCATTCCTGGCCCTGATCGTCGTCGTACACAGCGATTTGGGGAAGCGCACGCGTGGAACTGGAGGAAGCAGGAGCGAGGAATGCCGAGGCTGGCGTGGTGTCCGTGTCTATGACGAGGGCGCTGGTGGAAGGAAGGGGGACGCCCGAGTAGCCCGCGGTCAGCGTCAGACTCGTGTCGCTAATAACCGTGCTGATCTGGTAAGGCGTACCCGTCGTGTCCGAGACGAAAACCAGCCACTGGCCAGCCTCTAAACTAGTTGCGAAGGACGTGCCGCTTCCGGTTACGGTCGGGGAACCATTGGTCAGCGCCACGGTGCCGGCTAGCAAGAAATTGGGCGAAGACGGGTAAGCAAACGTCACTGGCGACTGGGCGAGTTCGGGGTAATACCGGGGCAGCGGCGAAGGGGGAGCGCCCTCGCTAGTACACGCGCAACTCGTTTGGGTCACAGGGGCCGGTGGCGCCGCCGGAACCCGTCCCAGATCCTCCATGACCGCAGCCGTGGTGGACGCCGTCGTGGTCGCACCCGCGTACGGCAAGGCCAAGGTCAAGTTGGTATTGTTGGTGATGGCGCTGATCTGGTAAGGCATCTGGGTCGCGTCGGAGGCGAATACCAGCCATTGCCCAACTTGCAAAGTGTTGGTGAAGGTTGTGCCGTTTCCGTTGACTGTCGCCGAGCCGGCCGTTAGATTTACAGTACCGGCTAGCAATTGAACCTGCCACACGCCATGGTCGGCTGGAACGATGTTCCCGAGCGCTACGCTCACCCTTTCCAGCGCTTTCGATCCATGAACGGCGTCAGTCGTGGAGGAGATGCACAAAGGGAATGGCAGGGCGTCTTCCGCCGCCCAGGAGATCTGGGTTATGGGTTGGTCAAACAGAGGGTCCATAAGCGGGTTGCCCATGTAATCCTGTGTTCGTACTTCGCTTAGGCGAACGGCCCAGCGGTTATTGGGATTCGCATCTTCCGGATCGCCAGTGTTCGGTCCCATCATCTCTTGGAACATCAGGATAGAGCCCGGCTGGAGACTAGTGAGGTTTCCTGCGAGCGTCGCCTGGGTCGCTCCATTGGCGAGGCAGCAGTCGGAATCACCCCAAGTGTAAAACTGAATTTGATTCTGCTCTTTGTAGAGCAAGGCGTCCTGCATCGTGGCAAACCCCAGGGGGCTGCTCAGCAGCGTCGCCGCGTGCGTCGTATTCGGCGAAATGACGGTAGGAAGACCGGGAACGCGCGGAAACACCAGCGTGCCGGAGGGAATGAAGACTCCATCCTGCGAAACATTCGCGTACACCCACACCCGCGCGTTGCTGCCTTCGTTGATCTGGTAATCGACCAGCTTCGCCAGCCGCCGCAGCGAAATGCGGCTGCGCGCTGTTCCCAAGTAGGCCTCCGTGCCCACTGCGTCCTGCTGGTAGCTGAGGTGATCGGCGGCATAAGCCAGCCCTTCCACTAGCGCGATGCCGATGTCGCTCTCGTGGCTTTCACGCCAGGCCGGCGTGAGCACTGCTATACGGTCCAGCATCACCCGCCGGAAGCCGCCGAAGTCCTTCGCCAGGTAATTGATGTCCGGCTCCGGCGTTGTATCCGGCGGACAACAATTGCACGGCAGGCAGTCGGCTACCGTTGGGCAACCGGCCTTGAAAGAAAATTGCACCGTGGAAAGCTGCGGGTCGATGCCCGCCGGCGGGTCCGTAGTGGAAGGGTTGGCGACAAGCGAGAGCGTGTAGGTTGAAAAGTCACCCGACTGGTTAAGCTCCACGGTGACAACTTTCGGCGCCACATCCGTCCCTGCAGAAACGGCGACCGCCGTCACCTGCGAGGCTTCCGTTCCCCCCGTAATCTGGACCTGCGATGCGCCCAGGATGAGGCTGCGAGCATCCTTGAGCATCGTGATCAAGAGCTTTTTACCACAGCCGTCATCCCCTTTTGCCACCTCCAGATAATCGATGCCATTGAGGGATTGGCTCTGCAACACCAGCACGCGGCGGTTTTTTTGTGAGCAAAAATAGATCACGTCGACGCTCCACCATAAACGAACTGCTGGGTCTTTTGCTGCTGCGACTGAATGATGGTGTAGGTGACGGTAATCAGCAGCGTGGATTCGTGGGCCGTAACATTCACCGCGTTCACGCGAATGAGGTCAGGAAGCCACTGCTGCAGTGAGGCCTGGACGACTTTCTGCTGGGCCCCAGCCAATGCGTCAGTATTAGGCGCGAACACAAGTTGGTTCACGCCACAGCCGAAGGTAGGAAGATTGACCCGCTCTCCCGGTGAAGTCAGAAGGATTTGCTCGATCATCTGGCTGATATGATCGGCCAAGTCGGCCTGAGCGGTATGCCCGCTGCTATCAAAACCGTAGGGATATTGCACGTTCATAACGCCTCACATGAAAAGAACCAGACTACAGCCCTCTCCCCCTTGGGCCCCCTTGGGGGAGAGGGTGGCGATCCCGCAGTTGCGGGAGAGCCGGGTGAGGGGGTTAAGGCCTCACGTCGCCGTCACGCGTGTTTGCATCACGACGGGAAGAAGCGGCGTTCCATTGGGAATAGAGACCGCCTGACCCGTCGAAACCACCAGCGGCTGCCCGTTGGAAGTCACGCGTGTCGTTCCCGTCACCCACTGTGCCGACACACAAGGCGGAAGCGGAGGGGGTACGAGCGGACACCCCGCTACCACCCAGGGGCCAGAAAGAAGCGCGGTAGGCTGACCACTGACCAATACAATGGGGTTAGGAGAGGTGGACATGGCTTGGCCTCCGTGGCTACACATGACCGTCGCGCCCACCTGAATCAGAAAACCTCCCATGCCAGCACCTCCGCTGTAGTGGCAATCCGCAGTTGTCGCTACGTCACCACCAAAGCCTCTATATTCACTGCCACGCTCGGGCCCGTAAGCGTAATCGTTGCTCCCTGCCCGTTACTAATGGTTATTCCCGTGGCGTTAATGGCGATCATGGCGCCGGTTGTGGACTTAAGCAGAATCCCGCCGGTGGGGCCCGGCACGTCACTGATCATCAGGGTATTCTGCCCGACCGTTTGCAGCACGATGGGCTGCACACCGGGCGGCGCAGCCAGGGCCAGCGACGGAACCTCCGCCGCAGAACCCCAGAAGCACCCTGACCAGATCGGGTAATCGCTGTTCCCTTGTTCAAACTCCACCCAGACACTCGCGCCGATGGGAGGCACCGATATGTGACCGCATTGAGGTCCGGCAAAGGGAGCGCAGGGCATGGCCCACGTGGAGGGCAGCACGTTGGAGACATCCGGCACCTGCACCATCAGCCGGCCCATCTGCATAGGATCAACGTTGTTAATCACCGTACCGCGATATTTCCCGTAAAGGCTACCCACGAGTGGTCCCTTTCACAGTTGCTAGAATGGCGCCGTTGGAACAACCGGCACATTCGAAACCAGCGCATTCCGCTTCAAGGTGAAACTCTGCTTGTATTCGCCGAGCTTGACTTGGTGTTTAGTGCTCTCCACGTAGTACAGGCCGTCAAAAGCCAATCCGGCGCCGCGGACCCCCACCAACTGGCGAGCCTGGAGAAGCCCGCCATAGCGCAACACGCTCAGTGTGCCATCCCCGGTCACCACATCGGCGGTTTCCGATGCCCGCGCCATACCAGTCATCAATGCCTGCGCGGGTGGCAGCTTGGCCGTATCCTTCAACTCCTCGGTCTTCTGGGGCACCGGCACCACCGCCCCCAGTGGGGGATCGAGGGGATTCACACTCGGGATCGGGATGGGCAAAGTTGCTCCGGTGGTCTGGTCCTGGATGTATACAATCGGGGTGACGGCGGTTTGAGGTTCGTAGCGAAAATTCAGGCTTTCCACGTTCGTCCAAGTATCCAAATTCACGTTCAAGGCCCGTTGGGGAACGCCGATCTTGATTTGCGGCCCCCAATAAGCCTGGCTCACGCCCGGCAGCGGCCCTGGCTGGATGTAGAAAACGTAGCCCGCTTCCTTCGCCAACTGTTGGACGTAAGCCAAATCTGTTCCCTTCTGGCTCGGGATCTTACTCACCGGTAGTTCCACGTCCGGCGTGACCACCGGAATGACGTTCGGCACGATGCCGAACATGGCGTACTTGCCCAGAATGGTCAGCACCCGCAGGTCCGGGGTCATCCCTGGGAACGGGACTCCGGAGAGGTCTATCAAATCCATCACCGCGGTCAGATCTTCGCCCGTTATCACGAGTTTGGAAGACCCTTGCATTGCATCCGGCACCACCTCGGTGTGCTTCACCATGCCATCCATAACCACTTGTGGCAGGCCCCCAAAAGTCGCCACCAGAATGATCCGGATGAGGGGAATCGGCGTCCCCATGGAGAGCAGAAAAAAAAGTTGCAGCGGCGAACTGTTGGCCAGCGTGAAGTTAAGCTGAAACCCGCTCTTGCCAGTGGCGGACACGTTGATTTCGGCAGAAGTGAATGCATCCATCAGCGGCTTCGGGGCCGGCACGGCCTCGACGGGACCCGTTAGGATTGTCAGGTACAACGGGCTACCCATTTCGCGCTCCCGAGGGAATACCCGAAGCCAGGGGAATTTGAATGGTTCTTCCCACCTGCGCCGTAAGCTCATCCGGATCAGAGGCGCCGTTCGCGTCGCAGATCGCCCAATAGAGAAGCGGATCACCCAGATACTTATATGCAAGGCTGTCCAGACGGTCGCCGTCCACGACCACGTAGTTCTGAAGCGATGTGTAGATATCGGGTTGAGGTATGATGCGTCGTTGCAAATACGCCACCTGAACGCCGTCGGAGCGCGTGAAGTACTTAACAGCGGTGCCATAATAGCGGCTGCTGGGAAGGGTCGGCGCGCCTGTCCCCGCCGCAGCGAGAACCATTGACCGAAGAGCTTGATCCATAGAGTAGGCTCCTTCGCCCTCAGAGTGAGAGTAAGGACAGCGCTTGCCTTGCCTCTGAAAGCAAACCCAGCGCTTCCTTCTCCACCTGGTAGACCATGTACAGTGCGCCCGCCGGTGTCAGGAATCCCACATCATTCACATTGAGCACCCGCATCGCCAGAGCTACCTTGGCGCGAATGGGGTTTAGTTGCGGATCAAACGCTTCCTCGGTGATATCGAGATCCGTGATCAGAACGGGTGTGACGCGTGTTTTGCTCCAAACAAAAAGAGTAAGAGCCGATTCCATAGGGAGAATTTCAATCGTTCCCAGATAGGAAAGGACTTCATTGGCGATCAGCACGGCGCTGGACGGATACACGAGCAATTCCAATGCGGCCAATTGCGGCTGGATCCCGAACGTCATTGTAGTGGGATCACTGGCAGCAAGCTGGTCCGTGGCATCGATCTCCACGGTGCACCGGATCGTCTCAATCGGCGGACCTTTCAGCCGGAAAATCTCGGTCCGATCCGGTTCCGGGCTGACCGGTTGGGGCCTCAGGCTGCGGGTCACCTCGTCCGGGTTGTATTGAAACGTGATAATCCCTGTAGGAATCCCGATGTTCGGATCGAGTGAGACGATGGCGCCTTTCAGCAGAATCGGCGAAATGTTTGGCATCCAAAGCTCCTTGGTTCGTGGCTAGTCTGATTCCGAATCCCCCACCCCTGTTTCAAGGATTGGGAGGCGGGCCTTCCCAACGCTTTTCTTTAAGGGCGGCCTCGACAAACTCCACGAGGGCCTTCTGTCCCTCGGCGTTCACTCCTAGCCCCGCTAGCGCAGCAGCCAGGCCCGCTGTAGTTCCCTTTAGGAATGCCGTGTGCGCCAATTCTTTGGCCTTATCTTGGGCCCATTTGGGGAGCCCAATGGCCCGGGTAATCCTGTTAACCTCCCGATCCAAAGCTTGATTGATGCGCTGAAGCGGAGATTTCGGCTCCAGCCCTTTAGGAATCGGTGGAATGGGCGCTGGTGGCTCCGGGGCAGGTGGTTTGTATGGCGGCCGCACCTTCGGTTGCTCTTGCTGTTTGGGCCATTGTGGCTGCGGAAACAGCCTGGGATCCTTGCGCGGGTCTTGGAACTGGGGAGTGGGCTCCGGGGGCGGGTTCGGGTCCACCTTGGGTGCAGCCGGTTGGGCAGGTGGGGCCGCGGCTTCAAACTTGACCTCAGCGCGCCGGTTACGCGGGTTATCTTTCTTTCCCGACTCATCCACCGGTTGCGACTGACCTTTGCTTTCGGTCTGTATTTTCTCTGCTGGCACTCCCATCTTCACCAAGGCGTCGCGCGTTGATTCGGCCCGGCGCATGCCGAGGGTCATGTTATCGGCCTCATTGCCTTGCGCATCGGTGTGGCCCACCACGAGGACCTTGGAACCAGGATGCTCCTTCAGCGAGGCTTGAATGCGCGCGGCGATGACTTGTAGCTTGGCCACGTTGGCGGGGCTGATTTCCGCGCGTCCCGTTACAAATCCGTCGATCGTGTTGGGGTCGGTCCCGGTGACGGTAGTGGGCGTTGCGGCTGGCCCAGCCGCGGGGGCTGTGCTCGGTGCGGTTTGACGACTCAGGCTGACCGGCGAGCTGGAACCAACCCTTACATCACCGCCCTCGACGGCGGCCCGCGAAACTGCCTCCGCTTCCGATTCCAGTCTGCGTTCAGATCGACCCGATTCCCGGGGAGAAGTGCCGGCCACCTGCTGGATGGTGTGGGTCAACTCATGCGCGATTAGCTGTTGGCCATCGCGTGAGCCGGGCCGGTACTGTCCGCGCCCAAAGACCACATCTTCGCCTACCGTGTACGCGAGCGCGTTGACAGCGCGCGCGGATTCTGCGGCCTGGGCATCCGTGTGAATCCTGATGCGGCTGAAATCGTGCCCAAAGCGCGGTTCCATCAAGGTTCGCGTGGCAGCATCCAGCGGTTCACCGGACGAGCGCAGCACGTCATGGACGACGGACGGAAT
>DATJKY010000379.1:0-7172 GCA_035490955.1 Terriglobia bacterium
GCGAGTCCAAATGTAGAAACTCCAGCCCATGGCGAAAGCAGGTGTGAAAAAATCGTTGGCTACCGGCCGATGCGGCTACGCCGCTTGCTGTGCGCCCCGTCCCGACGGGGTCTCGGGAGAAAGCCTACGGCTTTCCGGCAAGCGGCTGAGCCCAAAGAGTTTAATCTTAAGCCTGCGGTCCGGAAGGGCCGAGCCCTTCCGCACAGCAGGCGGCAGAGCCGCGATGTTTTCACACCTTCAAAGCCGTGGGAAGAAGGTGGCATCTACCGGTTCACAAAATGAGCCCCGTCAGCGGCGACATCCTTTGCTATCAAGAAACTTACATCTCTCTTTGACCCACCCGAGAGTTTCTCCATGGAGTAGTATAGAAGTACCTTGAGACGCGCCGGGGTACTGGATGCCTTTCTACTCGATCCCGTTGGTAATCCTAGTCGTTGTATTAGCAATTCTCACGCTGCTCGTGTTCACGCCAGTCGTGGTGTTGGTAGACTCTCGCAGCCACGAGGTAAAAGTGCGCTGGTCATTTCTGCTGTCGTACGTGAGCCCACTTCCAGGAGCGGACACGGGTCAACAATTAGAGTTATCAGTTGCTGGAATCTCAGTGCCGCTGCCCCGCCCGAAGCGAAAAGCGCCACCCAAGAGGAAGAAGACGCTCAGGCCAGTTCCCATCGAAGCACGAAAACGCCGGCGCAAGATAGGGAGGTTCATGTGGAAGTGCCTGATTGACCGCAACATCCGGTCTGCGCTCGTGCGGCGTTTCCGGCGCCTGCCGATCGCTCTTTGGGATGCCGTGGAAGTAAGCCGCTTCTATTGCGAGGTGTCGCTGCCCGACCCGGCACTGAACGGGATGCTTTGGGGAGCCCTAGCGACTGTCGATGCAGCCTCGCCTACATGGTTGCACTGCAATTTCATGGGAAGAAACGAGGTGCGAACGGAAGTCAGATTCTATCCCCACCGCCTGGTGAAAGCAGCCTTGTTTTTCTTCCTGCAGCTTCCGTACCAGGCACTGCTCAAACAATGGCGCGCATCTAATTGAAGGGAAGACGGAATGATCATAAGGAGGATAAAGTCATGCCGATGGCTCAGGACATTCTGAAAGGTTTGATTGGGGAGCTGAAGACTCTGGCTAGAACAGAAACCGTTGTCGGTTCGCCATTTCCGGCGGGAGAGTTCACAGTGATCCCCATCTCCCGGGTTTCGCTCGGTGTCGGCGCGGGAGGAGGAACCGGTGGGGACGAGAAGAAGGGAGCCGCGGGCGAAGCTGGTGGCGGAGGCGGAGGCATCCGAATCCAGCCTGTGGCCCTGGTGGCTGTTCGCGGCGCCGAGCTCCATGTTCATACGCTTGGTCGCGGCGCGGCGTTCACGCAGACCTTCGAGAAGATGCCGGAGTTGGTAGAAAAAAGTCTGGAGAAGCTCTTCGAAGCCTGGGGAGCCCGCAAGGAAACCAAAGGCTAAATGGACATTGGAGTGTTGGACACTTTTCTATAAGCTCGCCCCACGCGGCGCTTGGGCACTGCGACGAAAGCGACTTGTCCGACACCGAGCTACAGGGCCGGGTCTGACTTGCGGAAAGGCTAAACGCAGGGCCATGGCGCAGGCGTCTTGATTGACTTCTGCCTATCGTAGCCGCTCTGAGCGGACCAGGGAACGATGGGTAGAAAAGTCCACAAATCTCAAAGGAGCAATCGAATGAACGCATTGCAAGGGAAGGTTGCCGTAATTACCGGCGGAAGCAGTGGAATCGGGCTGGCGACGGCCAAGCGGTTTGTGGAGGAAGGCGCTTACGTGTTCATCACCGGACGACGGAAGGGGGAACTCGACAAAGCGGTGGCGGAGATCGGCAAGAACATCACCGCCATTCAGGGCGATGTTTCCAACCTCGCTGACCTCGACCAGCTCTTCCAGGCGGTCGAAAAAAGCAAAGGCAAGATCGACATCCTATTCGCGAATGCGGGCGTTGCCGAACCGACGCCGACGCCGGCCGCCACTCCTGAACACTATAACAAAACATTCGACATCAATGCGAGGGGAGCGTTCTTCACGGTTCAGAAAGCACTGCCGCTGATCAGAGAAGGCGGTTCGATCATTCTCAATGGCTCTGGCGCTTGGCAAAAAGGGATACCCATGTACGCAACCTATAGCGGTACGAAGGCGGCACTGCGTTCCTTTGTGAGGACGTGGACGGCGGAGTTCGCGAGCAAGGGTATCCGTGCGAATATGATCAGCCCGGGACCGGTGGAAACGCCCATTCTCGAAGGCCAGTTTGGCGAAAACACGGAGGCGGTGAGAGAACGGTTCAAGGCGATGATCCCGATGGGACGGCTGGGGAGGCCGGAAGAGATTGCGGCGGCAGCAGTCTTCCTGGCTTCGGATGAAAGCAGTTTCATCACAGGCATCGACTTGCCCGTGGATGGCGGCGTAGTGGCTGTTTGATCTGGTGCGTTTCCTGCACACTTTTCTTAACTATCCACTGAATCGTCAAAAGTCGATTCCCTTCTGAGAGCCTGCAAGTAGTTCGCGGCTCTCGTCGCATCAATCAAGGAGGCACGATAGTTACAAGGCCTACCTTGCGACCGCGGCCACGATGGAGGTCAAGGGTATCTCTACGGGTCCAATGGGCTGCGGCCCATATCCGAGCCGAACCACCACGAGATCGAGCGATGGGACCACATAGCACCGGTTCGTCGCATAGCCCATAAAAGCAAACGCATCCTTAGGGACATGCGGCCACAGTTGGCCATCGGTATTAACCCAGAACGTATATCCGTAGGCAGGGTTGATGTCCTGTGATTTTTTCGTCGCCAGATCAATCCACGATTTCGGTACGATTTGTGTACCGTTCCAAGCCCCTCCGCGCAGCAGCAGGTAGCCCAGGCGGGCGAAGTCACGGGCGGAGAGTCGCAGGCCGCTGTGTGCATTGGTGTGGGGACCAAGATTTCCCCCGCCTCCTTGCAGGTCCCAGCCCGAGTTTTCAATGCCAATGGGCTGGAAGACCCGAGTCTTCATGAAGTCGTCGATTTCCCGGCCGGCGACATGGAAGAAGATCAAAGACAGGTGCGCAAAAGCGGCATCGGAATAGTCCCAGGCCTCACCGGGCGGTGCGTAGAGCCGCGCCGCGGAGTCTCCAAAGCGGTCGGCCTCCCTGCCTAGCGCAAATTCATACTCTCCACCGCCGGGTCTGACCGCGATGCCCTCAATGCCGTGGTCCTCACCGGGTATACCCGAAGTCATGCTCAATACATGGCGGAGTCGGATCTCTTCCTTGGCCGGGTCGGTAAGTGGATGGCCCTCGGGAATGTACGAATAAGCGCGACTGTCGAGGTCGATCTGCGCGTCGTTGGGAAGCCGATGATTCCGGCTATCGTCAAGCAGCAACCCGTAGGCGATCCCCGTCGCAGACTTGGTGCAAGACCAGACGTCAAACGTGGTCTGCGGCATGGCAGGAACACCCATCCATTCGCCCGCGATGTAACCGTGCCGAACAACGAGCAGAGCCCACGGGCCTCCATAAAGAGCGGTATTTTCCCTTCCAACCAGATCCAACTTCTGCGGATCCATGGCGGCTAGCTCTCGCACCTCCTTGTTATTCTTACAGCGTCGCCATCCGCCCGCCGACTCGGCAGGGGGATAGTAGCTCGCTGTTGATTCCGGCGCATCGGGGGGACGTCCCTTTGCCAAAGCACGTGGCGCGCCACCGACGGCCAAAGGGCCGAGGAACAGAACCGCCAAAAGACCTACGACACTCCTCATAGCTAACCTCGACTTGGCTTCTTGAAATTTCCGTTCGTATCACCGGACTCTCACCCCGGAGCCGCGGGCCGAAAGGGGGTCGTAAAGCACATCGACCAGAATGTGCTGTACTCACTCGGTCACAGAATTCGATCAGATCCCAGATCAACTGCAAAGCCGGATTGGGAACGAAAACCGACGTTATTCGGACGCATCGGGTGAAACAAGAGGGCGCCCTTTTTGCGGTACGCCTTGAGGATTGAGTCCCGAAAGACAGGAGCACCGATCATGGAAGGTCAAGGGCAAGGGCGTAGATTTCCTGCGTGCTGGTATCGCGCAACAGGAGTGGAGAATCGTCCGGGGCAAGGCCGCCCCAAGAACCCAAAGAACCTACTGCTCGCCGGATATCCTTGAAAGTCACTATTCGTTCCACCTTGCGGTCGCTGATTCGCACGCGGTAGAAGCCGGCTCGGTCTCCCAGTTCTGTGTCGTAATAGAGATATTGGCTATCCCGCGACCAGTTGGGATAACCAAAGTACGCCCCACTTGTCAGCTCCTGCCACTGCTGGGTCTTGAAGTTGAACAGCACCTGTTTCAGGCCGTCGGAGGTCTGAGCGGCCAGGTATCGCCCGTCCGGCGCCCAGCGAGGTGAGAACATGTGCTCCGAGCCGGCTAGCTTCGAGATGTGATTTGTTCTGACATCGAGGACGAAGATCCCGCCGGCGTTCTCGGGTTCAGTCCACGGCAACGCGCCGAAGGCCAAAGAGAATCCGTCCGGCGACCAACTGGGATCACCATAGTTTCGGTCTTGTGGCGAAATCATGCGCGGGGTCCCACCCTCAGCTGACACAACATAAACCCGCCAGGACCTGCCGGGCTCCGTACCCATGAACGCGACGCTTTTCCCGTCCGGCGACCAATCCGGCTGGTGGGCGCGCAGGGGAGAAAAAGTGAGCTGCAACCGCTCGCTTCCATCGATCCTCCTTCGCCAGAGTGCGGAGTCGGGGTAACTTCCATAGGCCACCCATTCCCCGTCCCTGGAAAAGTTGACGCCCTCTGCTGCAATCCCTGAGAGGTAAGGGTTGAACTGGCCGGTTTTCATGTCATACCGGGTCAACTCACCCCGGGATTGGTCACCGATGACGAAAAGCTTCTTGCCGTCCATGCTCGGTACCGGCGACAGATAGTTGATGGGGCCGGCTGTCAAAACGACGGGGTCTCCCATGGGTTTCCACAAGATGCTTCTGCTTTCTCTGACCGCCCAAATGTTGGTCGCGCCATTTCGCCTGGACTGGAACAAGTAGTACTTCCCGTCTGCAGTCCAGTTGCCGCAACATTCCGCCGCCGGCTTGTTCCAGCCTTCAAGTAATCGATGAAGTTTGCTCCCGTCGGCGCCGACTTGCCATAGCGAACTTGTGCTCGCTCTATCCACCACCGTGAAGCGCACCTTCTTGCCGTCTGGCGACCACCGGGGCCACCAAAGGGTGCCGGTGACACTTGTAAGTTTTCGCGCTTCCGTCCCGTCACTCTTTGCCACGTACAGGTCCTCTCCGCGCGCATACACGATGTGTTGCTGGTCTGGGGACCAGGCGGCATCATGGCCAACAAGATCGCCAAGCCGCCGAGGAGTTCCGGCGGGCAGTGGTAATGTCCAAAGCGGGCTCTCTAGCCCGAGGTCGCTGATGAAGCCGGAGACCAGCAATTGCGAATGGTCGGGAGCGATATCCCATAGGGCAGCATTGGGGAAGGGTGTTGGGACGAGCGCTGTCTCGCCACCCGAAGTCGAAACTTGGGCAACCGCTGTGTGTCCTCCGTCTGTCTTCAGGAAGTACAGCCGCGCTCCGTCCGTGACGATTCGAGGGGGCGAGAATGAAACGTTAACTTTGGCTCGGCCGTCGTTCGTGAGCTGGGTGTACCTTAGTACCTTGGGAGTCGGGAGTGGGCGCGCGAGCAGGTAAAGTAAGGCCAAACTAATCGCAAGGCCCGAGGCTAAGATCGCTGCCGTCCATTTTCCCCGTTTCCGCCGAGTCGCGGGACGAGAGCGGTCGCTCCCTTCCGTAACTGCCGCCGCCGAATGTCTCGAACTGCTTTCCCGCTTCAGGCGCTTCACATCGGCACGAAGGTCGGCAGCGTGCTGGTAGCGCACGTCGCGATCTTTCTCGAGCGCCTTGGTGATAATCCGCTCCAACTCCGGCGGAAGCGCAGGGTTCAATCCGAGCGGCGGCGCGGGCGGGCGATTGAGGATGGCGTCGAAGATCACAGCGGAGGTATTGCCGGCGAAGGGCTGCCGCCCGGTCGCCATCTCGTAAAGTACGGCTCCGAAACTGAACAGATCCGTGCGCGCGTCCAGTTGCTCTCCGCGCGCTTGTTCGGGCGACATGTAGGCCACCGTGCCCACCGTCACACCGGGGATGGTGAGCTGGTTAGGATCAATGGAGACCGTAGGCGCCTCGCAGAGATCCGAACGGTGTTCGGCCTCATCCCAAGGGCGAGCCTTGTTCGCCCCTACACCGGCCACCTTGGCTAGCCCGAAATCTAGAATCTTCGCTTGCCCGCGCGGCGTGACAAAGATGTTGGCGGGTTTAATGTCGCGGTGAATGATCCCCTTGGCGTGTGCGGCATCGAGTCCATCGGCAAGCTGGATCGCGATGTCCAGCAGCTTATCGATCGGTAGGGGTACCCCCCTCGCTGCGCTCAGGGCAGGCTCTTGGAGTGCCCTCGTCGGGGCACCCAGCGCCGCACCCGGCGAGGGCGGCGCAACCTGTCCGGGCGCCGTCGGGAGCCCCGCTCCTACACCACCTGAACCAAACGGGCTTCCGCCGGCAATCACTTCGCGCAGAGTCTGCCCTTCCAGATACTGCATCGCAATAAAGGGCTTGCCCTCATAGTCATCGATCTCGAAGATGGTGCAGATGTTGGGGTGGTCGAGTGACGAGGCAGCGCGGGCCTCGCGCTCAAAGCGTTCCAGGGCCTGGTGATCCTCGGCAAGGCCTTCGGGCAGGAATTTTAGGGCGACAAAGCGGCCGAGCTTAGTGTCCTCGGCCTTGTACACCACACCCATGCCGCCGCCGCCGAGCCTTTCGAGAATGCAGTAATGCGAAATCGTTCTGCCCATCATCACCTAATCCGCTCCAATTGAAGTCTGAGAGAACACCAAATCAAGCCTGCTTTAATCTTACGACGAATCAGCGAGGAGGTCAACTTGCACGGTTATCATATACCCAGTTAAGTAACATGAGCCGCCGCGCGGTTCCCACGTCGGCTAACGACCCTCTCCGAGGGGAGAGGGTACGGCGAAGCCGGGGGTGAGGGGTTGTTTCTTTGTGCGGCATCAGGCAAGCAAGACCTTATCGTCTGTCCTGCCTTCGGGATCTGTTAAGCTGAACTTTAAGGTCGGCCGCATGAGCCCGTCTTGCAGCTTGGGCCTTGGAGTTGGGTGAAAG
>DATJKY010000380.1:0-1925 GCA_035490955.1 Terriglobia bacterium
CTTGCTACCGCGTACCACGACGGGGTCGCAGCCGATGCCCACTAACCGCTGGATGGCCTTCCGCCGTTCAAGCTCGTCCCTAAACCACGCGGCCCACGCCGGCAGGACCGGCAGGCCATAGCGTTGGGCGAGCCGGTAGAACACAAACAAGGGATCTCCATCGCACAGGATCGTACGCCGGCCCTCGCCATCAGCGCCTGGCCGGCTTTTTGCCATTTCGGCAGAGATGGCCACCAGGTGCCGCAAGGGACGACGTCGTCTGGGAATCACGATCGTTCCCCGAAAGTACTGCGCTTCCTCGCCCAGACTGACGCGCAAAAGCTTCAGACCTGGCCCCTCGACGGTAAAGAATCCCCCCTCGACGATGGCCGCCCACACGGCCGCAACTTCCGCATCGCCGCCAACCACCGAGATCAGATGAGCTCGCCCTTCACCTTCTTTCGATTCCGCGATCTCTCCAATAAACCGGTCCAGCCGCAAGCGAATGTGGGTCGTAGTGTCTTGGATCCGCCGAGTAAGTTCGAGCCCTCCAAAACGTTCATAGGCGTTTTGCATCGCAACCCTCCGGTGGAACGGGCCCTGAAATATCCTCAGCCCACTGCTTACCACGCGCTATCTGCGCATATCTCACGGGAGCGATCATTCTTTTGGGAGAGGCGGGGCATACCGGTGTATATGTGCCGATGGGAGAACGGAGAAGTATCGTTTGTCAGTGCGCGCTCAAAGCGGGATGCCTGTCTTTTGCTGGATGAGTTTGCGGCCGTCGAGCCAGAGGACCTTCACGAAGCGGAGGACTTCACGCTCGGCTTCGCCCTCAGCGACGACGGCGGAGTGGTGCTTTCCGACCTCGGTGAAGCCACCCGAGAGCTCTTCGAGGAGAAGATCTATCCGGTGCTTTATCAGGCGAAGCAGAAGGCCGAGAGGGGAGTTGAGGAACCCGTCAAAAATGGAGGGCCGGGAATCCGGGCAGCTGTCGAGAAGGAAAGAACTCGACTTCAAGGGAGGATGCGCCCGCCCGTCCACTGACGTGCCTTGAACCTTTCTAACCCTGAGAAGTATACGGACCAGTGCTCGAGACCTTCAGATTTGCTGTGCGAGTACCCATCTACTGGCGTGCGGGCCGTGACCTGACCGCCATCGCTGGAGGCTTCGCATTCGGGGTGACGCCCTCGGATTTTTGGTTACCATGTTCAGTGACACCACCTCAAGCGCGCAGGTCATTTCAGGATGGCGATCTTCCCCGATGAATAGACGAGCGTTAGTTCGCTTGAAAAGTATTCCGCCTCCCGGATCGTGACAACACCATCCTCCTGTTCTTCTGACTGCTGGATGTGCTTGACCAATCTCCAGGAAGAGACATGAAGGTCCTCGCCTTCGCCAAAAATCCCATCCAACAGTGACCCCACCGCACAAAGCGCCAGGTGTCCCCCATGTAATGGAGTCAGTGGGCGGGCTTGGGTGTTCGCCGGCTCGGCAAATAACACAGGCCGGGCTTGGCGATAGGCGGCCGAGCGTGCAAGCTGATCCTCGATCTCGTCAAGGGGCAGACCCCGATGAATCAATCGGACAGCTTCGGCCGGCGGAACCACGTACTGCGCATCAGCCTGGGAAGGAAGCGGCGACAATAGCTCTGGGTGGTTCGAGATCCTGCCATAGCGCAATCGCCCCTCCGATATATCCTGGTCGCGCAGCTTCTCCCGTTCCCGGCGGCTGCGGCGGATGCCAAACACAACGACCTGTTTGTAACGTACACTCTCAGGTGCGGTGAGGCGGTACAAACGCGTATCCCGGAAGTGAGACGCAAGCAGCGTACTGCAGTCCGCCAGGTGGGCTCCCGGAATCACCAACACCAGGACCCCGCCGGTCTTGAGCCAACGATAGGTATGCTCAAGAAACAGCACCTCCATGCGCCGGGTGTGCGTTTC
>DATJKY010000381.1:0-2442 GCA_035490955.1 Terriglobia bacterium
ACCGTGCCAGTGCGCGGGCTTCAAGGGCGTGGCGCTCCAGACCGGCGAGGCATTGGTGGCGGGGGGAACTATTGTTATACCAGGCAGCCCGTATCCTTCCTATCAAACAATCAAGTCAGCCGAGCTGTGGGATCCCTCAACACAGGCCTGGACGAACACGGGCAATTTGAATAGTTCGCGTTCCGGAGAAACCATAACCTTACTCGAAAATGGAGAGGCGCTGGTCGCCGGCGGTTCGCAGTCCTCCAAGAATTCAACTGGCTTTGTCATCCTGGCCACCGCCGAACTCTATAAGCCGTAGGATTTCTGCGGACTGATGGGCGGCGCACTCTTATCTGGGACGCTCATCCTTTCGCGTTTCGCGCGACCCGACGAAGGCGTCGCTTCCCGACACCGGAAACGCGCTGGCCAGCGGAACCACGTGTAACTACAGTGGCTGGGGGCACGTGCCCAACAGCGCTTGCTTCCTCTACACAACTTCCACCAATTCGCGGTCCGTAACCGGCAGCAGGAATTACGCCCGTGTCGGCCACACCTCGACGCTGCTTCCCAGCGGCGAGGTGTTAGTTGCCGGCGGCTATTCTCGCGTGCTCGGTGGGCCTCTAACTGTTCTCAGCAGCGCAGAGCTTTACACACCCTAGCTTCAGCGGCTTGATCGACCGACCCAGCTAAAAGAAGGCATTATGACCATTCAACCAATTTGGAATATGCAGGAAGTGGCAAAGTGTGCCCTCATACTTGCAGGGCTATTTGCAACCAGCCTGGCAACAGGCCTAACGGCTTCCGCCCAGTCGGGCATATTCACGCGGACTGGAAGCATGAACACCATGGTGGCTGGTGAGGCTTTTCATGTGGACCGCAACCGTCGGCGGGCCGGTCTGTCCGAACGGCGGAACTCCCGGGTGCCCGACAAGAATGCTCAACCACGAATCACTGCCCGGCGCTGCTCGGCCGGAAGCCCAGAGAAATTTCGGCAACTGGCTACGCACCTTCATTGACTTCATGCGTAATCCGCTCGGTACCCCTCAAGCCTGTGTGTACCGACGGCTCCTGAAAATGACGCTGGAACAATTGCGACTCCTCGAGCAGCAGATCCGTCAACTGGACCGAGAGCTGGCCACTTTGCTCCATCCGCACCAGGATGCTGCCCAGCGGCTAGCGGAGGTGGGGGTTTGGAAGATTCCGGGGAGAGTGATAGGGTAGCGTCACTGAAAGCCGCATGCCTTCCTGGTACTGCTCACGATTGGTGAGGAAGTACAATCCTTCCCGTGAGATATTGCTTGTTGTTGCGATTTCCTCGAAGAATTCATGGTCCGAACCGGCAGGATTGAATCTCACAGGCAGGCCGATTTTAATTCGGCGGCTCCGACGGTGATACTGTCGGACGGTTTCTCGCATAGAAAGATTAGGCCATAGGTGCCGGTTACAGAGCGTCGTCCATCGTTTTGATGCGTGAGCGGCACGCCAAATCGGAGCCCGTTTCCTAGGAACTATTAGTTGGAAAGGAGCCATACGATGAAGAAAAGCCTGATTGGTCTGGTTTGGCTAGCATTGTTACTGGGCATGGCAGGGAGCGCTCGAAGCGATGATGGGAAGCCCAAGCGCGCTGGACAAACGGAAAACCCAGTCAAAGCCGTGGCGGTTTCTCTTCCAGGAGGGGAAGAACGCATCGGTTTCGACGACATCGTGTACACACCGGCCTTGCACCAAATCATAGTCCCTGCGGCGCAAACGGGCCGCGTGTACTTGATCGATCCCGCGACCCGGTCTCCCGAATCATGCGCCGTTTGGCAGGGCAGGACCACCTCCGCGGACGCCGGCGATGGCTACGTGTTCGCGGCTGACCGCAGCCACTCTGCCGTCAACGTGATCGACCCCAAACTGCACAAGGTCGTCGCGTCCGCGACCCTCGAGATGGAGCCGGACATTGTGAGATACGTTCCCGCCACCCACGAGGTTTGGGTGACCGAGGAGGACCCCCAAAAGGGCCAGGTCGAAATCTTGGCGTTTTCGGCTGGCGGTAAGGTCATGCTCTCCCACGCCGCCGACGTGAAGGTGGCTGGCGGGGGAGGGCCGGAGTCGCTTTCCGTGGACCCGGTGCGGTCGCGGGTTTACACGAACCGCGAGGACCAGAAGGTCACTGTTGCGATCGATATTGCCTCGCGCCGAATCGTGGCGGAGTGGAAGAACGGCACCGAAGGTTCGTCGAGCGGCCTCGCGCTGGACGAAACCGAAGCGTGGCTTTTCGTCGGTTCCGGCGCTGGAGGGGTCGCAGTGGTTGACGTGGCCCATAACGGACGGATCCTTGGCACTCTCAAGGTTGGAAAGGGCACGGACCTGATCGGATACAACTCGACCCTCCGGCATGTCTATGTGCCCGACCCGAAGGTGGGAACGCTCGCCATCATCGGAGTCTCCCAGGGCGGGGAGCCGCGCTTGCTT
>DATJKY010000382.1:0-2189 GCA_035490955.1 Terriglobia bacterium
GATCTGGAAGCGGTCGAGTCTGCCTTACGAGCCGCTCTCCACCAAGCGGGTGCCGCCGCCTTAACTCAACTGCTGCAATTCGAAGCTCCGGCGGCCGATCAGCGGCAGTGGCCGTGTCGCTGTGGCCATCACGCCCGCTACCAGGAAATCCGCTCCAAACCCCTTTTGACGATCGTAGGTCCGGTGCGCCTGTCTCGCCCCTATTACTTGTGCTCTCAATGTCACGTCGGCCAGTTTCCGGTGGATGTTGAACTGGACGTCGAGAACACCGAGTTTTCTCCCGGGGTGCGTCGCATGCATGCTCTGGTAGGTCAGCAGGCCCCGTTCGAACACGGCCGGGCGCAGATGCAGCTGCTGGCGGGCTTGGAGGTGACCACCAAATCCGTGGAGCGTATCGCCGAGGCCATCGGAGGCGATATCGTCCAGCGCGAGCGGGAAGAGATCGACCAAGCCCTGCAGTTGGATCTGCCCGCCATCGCCGGCGAGGCGATTCCCGTCTTATATGTGCAAATGGATGGAACCGGAGTCCCGGTGGTGAAGAAAGAAACCCTGGGTCGGCAAGGTAAGCGTGACGGTCAACCCGCGCATACCCGGGAGGTCAAGTTAGGATGTGTGTTCACGCAAACCACTTGGGACGAGGAAGGTTTCGCCATCCGCGACCCGGATTCCACCACCTACACTGGGGCCATCGAAACCGCCGTAGAGTTCGGCAAGCGCATCTATCGAGAAGCTCTCCAACGTGGTTGGAACCGAGCCAGAAAGAAGGTGGTCATCGGGGACGGAGCGGAATGGCTCTGGAATCTGGTCGCCGAACACTTCTCCGGGGCCATTGAGATTGTCGACCTCTACCACGCGCGGCAGCATCTGTGGGTGGTGGCGCGCCAACTGTATCCCCAGGAGGACGTCGCCCAGAAAGCTTGGATGAAGGTTCACCAAAAGCGCCTGCTGGACAAAGGCAAAATCGAAAAACTGGTGAGCGTGCTGCGATCCATCACTACCGCCAATCCCCAATTGGCCGAGAAAATTCGCACGGAGGCGGACTACTTTGAAAGAAATGCGGAGCGGATGCGTTATCCCAGGTTTCGCGCCCAACACCTGTTTGTTGGCTCGGGGGTGATCGAAGCCGGCTGCAAGACTGTCGTCGGCTCTCGTCTCAAACAATCTGGAATGTTTTGGACCGTCCGGGGCGCCAACGCCATTCTGGCACTGCGCTGTTCTCATCTGAATGGCCGCTTTGAGGACTATTGGGAACAACGTTGGGAGGCCCAGGCGGCTTGATATCCACTTCTATGTCGTCCGCCCTTTCAAGGTTTCGCCTGCCAGGAACATGTCTGAATTTCGATATCATGATCCCCACCACGGAGGTGACTCGTGATTTTGGGCCGGCTTGCTGTTTTCAGCCTTCTCTTGACCGCGACGCCCCACCCCTTGCCAGCGCCGGCGCTCCCTTCCGAACGTGTGGTTGATCTCACAGCCTCCGACGGCACCAAACTGAAGGCAACGTTCTTTCCCGCATCTAAACCCGGTCCGGGAGTTCTCCTTTTGCACCAGTGCAATCGCCAGCGCAAAGTCTGGGACGCCTTAGCACGGCAACTCTCTGCGGCAGGCCTCAATGTTCTAACCTTCGACTACCGAGGTTTTGGCGAAAGCGGTGGCGAGCACTTCGACAAGCTCACACCCCAACAGGCGGGTCAAATCATCGAGGAGAAATTCCCCGGCGACATTGACTCCGCTTTTGCCTACCTGGTGTCGCAACCTGGGGTCAATCGCAACCTTATCGGAGTCGGCGGCGCCAGCTGTGGCGTTAACAATTCGATCCAGGCTGCGATGCGCCACCCTGAGGTCAAGTCGCTTGTACTGCTCTCGGGTAACACGAACCTTGCTGGGCGCAACTTCATGCGAAGCTCGGCCGCGCCGCCCGGGTTTTATGCCATCGCTGATGACGACGAGTTTCCACCATCCATAACCGCTATTGAGTGGATTTATACGCTCGACCGAAATCCTGGCAAGAAACTGGTGCGCTACGCGAAGGGCGGGCATGGAGCTGACATCTTTGCTGTACATCCGGAACTGACGACTCAGATCGTTGACTGGTTTGTCACCACGCTCATCAAAACTCCCGGGCACGCGCCCCGGCCCACCGAGCCGGCGACCATTTCGAAAGAGGTTCCGATTCTCGAGACGTTAGA
>DATJKY010000383.1:0-2461 GCA_035490955.1 Terriglobia bacterium
TCCGCCGAATACGGCGACCGTACTTACGGCATCTTCAACGTCGTGTCTCCTTCGGGATTCGAGCGTGATAGCCAAGGCGAGCTGGTTCTTTCGTACGGCAACTTCTACTCGACCGACGATCAGCTTAACTTTGGCGGTCACACCGAGCGCTTTGCCTATTACGCTAGCCTGGACGGCAACCGGTCTGAGCTGGGGCTGGCCACGCCCACATCGGCTGTGATTCACGATCAAGTGAGCGGATTGGGTGGGTTTGTTTCGCTCCTGTATAACCCCTCTGCCCGAGACCAGGTGCGGTGGATTGTCTCTCTGCGTAATGACCATTATCAGATCCCGAACACGCCCGAGGAACAAGCAGCCGGCATCCGCGATCTTGACGTCGAGCAGGATTACCTTGTGGGCTTCCAATGGGCTCACACCGTGCCCGGCGGTCTGCTGTTCTCCCTCTCCCCCTATTATCATTTCAATAGCGCGCATTACGTCGGTGGGCCGGGCGATACACCTTTCATCCTCGACGACCATGGCCGGTCGAGCTACGTGGGAGCCCGGGCCCTGCTCCAGATGCAAAAGAAAAAGAACAATGCCCGGTTCGGCCTCGAAGTCTGGGGCCAGTACAACAATACGCTTGTCCGACTGACGGCCAACCCCGGCACGCAGGTCCTTCAGCAGCAACAGCAGCATTGGGCGAACACGGAGGTCCTTTTCGCGGAAGACCAATACAGGCCGACCTCCTGGCTCACCCTGAATGCCGGAGTCAGGCTGACGCATTACGGTGGACTGGTGAGCGAGAATGCCGCCTCCCCTCGAGTGGGCGGCGCTATTCGCCTGCCCCGGATCCACTGGATCGTGCGAGGCTACTACGCGTACTATTACCAGCCTCCGCCGATCGACAGTCTATCTGGGCCATCACTGGACTTTGCGCTAGCGCAGGGTTTTAGCTTCGTTCCCTTGCCGGGCGAGTACGACATTCAGCGCGATTTCGGTTTAACCGTTCCGCTTCATGGCTGGACGCTTGATGTCGATAACTTTCACACTAACGCCCGCAACCTTCTGGACCACGATGTGATCGGGAATTCCGGCATTTTCATACCCTTGACCGATTTGGCCGCACGCGTTAACGGAACCGAAGTCACGGTGCGCTCACCGGAACTCTTTAACCACGCCCAACTGCACATTGTCTATTCAAACCAAACTGCCGCCGGTCTGGGACCGATCACCGGAGGCTTGATCGAGTTCGCGCCCACCAGCTACTTCCTGCTTGATCACGACCAGCGCAACACGGCGCGCGCCGTCCTCTCTCTCACTCTACCTCGCCGTATCTGGGCCACGCCGGTGGTTAGCTACGGATCAGGCTTTCTCAATGGGAATGGACCGGCCCATCTGCCGCCGTACACCACGGTGGACCTTGCTCTGGGCAAGTACTTCGGGGAGAGCTGGTCGGTTTCCGTCAACGCAACCAATCTGGGTAACAAGCGTTACATGCTCGATGACAGCAACACCTTTGGAGGTACCCACTACGTGAATCCGCGGCAGATTTACGGCGAGGTGCGCTATCGATTCCACTTCTGAAGCCGTTCAGGTTCGGGCAGCAAGGGGAACGGAACGAACGACAGCGCTGCATCATCGAGCCGCCGAGTTTTCTATTTCGCCACACCCTCAAGCCGGAAGCCGCGGCCCGCCCGGATGCTTTGCCTCGCGGTTTCCATTCGACGTAGGAACCGAGGGTCATGCTCTAGGCGATAATCAGACCAATCGTCTTCCGACTCAAAGCCAACAAGGATTCCCGCTGGTCCCATAGGCACCAGCCTTCGTGATGGGCAGTGCAGCTCGACGGCTTCCCGCGGACCAAGATTGCCCCACGCGAGGCCATTGTTCCCCCGGAAACCCGTACCCGTCAACTACCACGGACGCATGGCAAGGACATGAGGGGACCGCTCTCTTCGCCTCCCGCGTTGGGAACGGCTGGATAGAAAACCCGGCTACAAAAAAAGAAACTCTTCAAGTCTCAACTTCTATTTAGCGCACCCAAACAAATGTGCCTGCGTGAACGCAGCGCTGCGATCGGATGTAGACTGGAACATCGCTGCTTTGAAGGTCGCGTCTGTCTTTTGACCCGGAGCCGCCAAGGGATTCCAGGTTGTGGCACGACACCCGCGCGGGACCTTGGTCGACTCCCGGGCTGTCGGCAAGATCGGTAGCCCAAAGCAAGGGGGAGCCTATGTTTCCCAACAAGGTCCAAGCACCCCCAAGCAGGCGCCACCGCAGGAAAGGGGTTTTGCTACAGCCTCTAGCTTAGCTAAGCTAGGCCGTCATGCAAACTAGAACCAGAATTTCGTTCTCTCGTTACGGCACGACGGCAGTGGCTGACACGGCCCGAACCCCGAGAGGTCGGGGAAGGCTTCCCCGTGCCACGTCGAGGGATATCAAGGTCAGAGCCTTAGCCTAGTTAGTTAGTCAGGTGTCG
>DATJKY010000384.1:0-5566 GCA_035490955.1 Terriglobia bacterium
TCTTTTCCACCAAGGACCGCCAGCCACTCCTCCCACCCCACCTCCGCACGGACTTGCTCGCTTATCTGGGAGGGATCGTCCGCAATATCCACGGTAAGCTGATGGACTCGAACGCCCGGCCCGACCATGTTCACTGTCTCCGGTCTCTTCCCCCTGCGCTCGCGGTGGCTGAAGCGCTGCGGCTGATCAAATCGAACTCTTCCCTGGGGGTCCACGAGACATGGCATCGGGCGGCCTTCGCTTGGCAGGTGGGGTACGGCGCCTTCAGCGTCAGCCAATCCAACGTCCCCGCGGTGGTGAAGTATATTCGCGACCAAGAGCAGCACCACTGCACGATTTCCTTGCAAGAGGAATTCCTCGCCTTCCTGAAGGCGCATCGGATCCCTTACGAGGAGCGGTATATCAAGGAGTAGCCTCTGCCGCCCCTGGCGGGGCTGCGGAAGGCGGCGGATGCCCTGGCTCCCACGGCTCACGCCGTGGGCTATTCTCTATCGGCCCTCCGAGCCTGACAAACACAAAGCCTCAACTTTTATCCAAAGGCACCAAATGTTAGGTTCCCACGCCAAACCTGCAACCGTCAGAAATGTAGAAACTCCAGGGAAGGCCTTCGGCCTTCCGTAGCGGGACGCCAACGCCTTGATTTCTATAAGCCATCTCTCCGCCTGGTGAACGGAAAGGCTGAGCGTTTCCGCACAGCAGGCGGCGCGGCCGCTGGAAAAGCAGTTTTTACACAGACTCTACTGCGCCTCGAAGCCGATCTTCTGGCGGATAGCTTCAGGGAGAGATTGCAGAATTTGCTCGTGTCGCAGAAGAATGACCCTGATGTCGGAAAGCTCGGCCTCGATGCGAGCGAACCGCTCATCGGTTCGGGCCGTCAGAGCCATGAAGTTTGCCTGGAAGGTCGCTTCGTAATTGAGGAAGGTCGTCTGGTTGCTGAGGAAGCTCGCTTGGTTGGCGACGAGGCTAGCCTGGCTGGCAAGGAGGTTCGCCATCGCTTCCTCCAACCGTCCGTTACTGCTCCGTCTGGCCATGCTTGCCTCGCCCAATGTAGTCTAGTCTAGCACACCTCGCGGTTCCCCGGCGCTCCTTGAGGCTTGCCCGGCTTGCCCCACGTGGCACGAGATGGAAGCAGAGGTGAGGATATTGGGCATCAATCTGACCGGCGCACCGCACAGAACGCTGAGGACGCAGAAAGCAGAACCCGAGCAAACTTTTAACCGCAGAGCGGCCAAGGCCGCAACCAAAAGCAGATATTCTCCGGTTTCTGGAGTCCGAATGCCCCGCTCCGAGCGGGACTCGGAGGACTCCACCGGAGTCCTGAAATCGGACCTCGCTCCGCAGCGCTTCACTCGGAATGACAGGTCATCCGGAGTTTTTGTCCTTTCTCTGCGTTCTCCGCGCGGTAAGTGCCTGTAAAACCTTTAACCGCAGAGCACGCAGAGATCGCAAAGAACAGAACGCGAACACAACCTTTTACCCAGTAACCTCTCGAACCACAAAGACACCGAGGCACCGAGTCTGAAAAGAAATGACTTGCTTACGCCCCAAGCGCTGGAGTGCGGCCCGCCGCGGCGGGCTGCCGCTTTGATCTGTGAGCTTGCTCGCGGCCTGGCTCCAAGGCACCGTACAGGGCTCCACGGCCAGCAAGCTGGCCGAGCGAAAGCGGTACCAAGCTACCGCACTCCAGGGCGCTTCGCGCATTTCATGCACAAGCCCCTCGCTGGACTGGGTTCCAGATCTTCTTGTTTGTTTTTCTCTCGCCCTCTGCGTTCTCTGCGTGAAATCTCAAGGTAGCCCCGTTGTCGTCTTGCCGAGTTGGGCGCGGGCGCGACTGAGGTTATCCCGGGCGTCGGCGTTCTCAGGGTTGAGGCGCAACGCGGCATCGAACTGGTCGATGGCTTGCGCCAGATGGCCCTCGCGCGCGTAAACCGAACCAAGCTCATTGTGCGTGTCGGCGTCGTCAGCCTTGAGGCGCAGCGCATGCTCGAGGTGGGCGCGCGCCTCAGCGAGCTTCCCCTGCCGGGCCAGCACGTAGCCCAGGTTGTAGTGGGCGTAAGCATTCTCCCCGTCGAGGCGCAGCGCCCGCTCAAACTCGTCGGCTGCCTCACCGAGTTTTCCCTCCATGAGGAAGGCGCTGCCGAGGTCGTTCAAGGCATTGGCGTCGTCGGGATTAGCGCGCAATACCTCATGGAAGTGGGGTATGGCCTCGTCCGGCTTGCCGGCCGCCAGCAAGGAGTTCGCGAGGTTGTAATGCGCATCGATGTAGTCCCGGTTCGAGCGCAGCGCTTCGCGAAAATGGCTGATGGCTTCCTCCAGGTTGCCCATAGCCACCAGCGCGGCACCCAGGTTGTTCTGCACGGTAGCATCGTCGGGCTTAATACGCAGGGCCTCGCGGAAGTTAAGCACCGCTTCATCGAGCTGGCCCGTAGTCTGTAGCACCGCGCCGAGGTTGGCGTGGGCGAAGAGATCGTCAGGGTACTTCCGCAGTCGCTGCCGCATCAGCGCTTCCTGCAGCAGCTTGCGGTCATCCGGATGGGCGGGCAGGACCTGGATCCACAGGTGCGCCATCTCGTCGCTCGACTTGTTCCCCGCTGTCACCCGCCGGGGCGGATGATTGGGATTGCGCACGTTGTCCTCCGAGTTGTCGTACGTGTAGCGCATGGCAAGGACGGAGCCCTTGGGCAGAGAGATGGGCTGCGCGTACCGGTAGACAGCCTGCCAGCCAATGTTCCAGTCCTTGATGCGGATCAGCCACTGGCGGGTGCCGTCGGGCAACGTGGCGTAACCCTGAATGTCCTTTCCCAGATAGTGGGCGTGCGGGTACACCCCCAGCACCTGCACGTCAACCGGCAGTTGCAGCTCATCGGTCACGACAAAGTCTTTCAACCCGGGCGGAATGTCGAGCGCGCCGTCATGCTCAAGCTGCAACAACATGGGAAACTTGGTCGGCGCCTTATCGGTGAAATAGAGCCCAAGGCTCGGTTGGATCGGCTCCGGCTTGCCGGAAGGGAAGAGGTGGATATTGAGGATCAGGTCGGTGCCCGGATCGAGGCGCAGCGCCATGTCGTTGGCCTCACGGGCAGGTACTGTTCCCGGCTTCCAGAAGAGGAAGTGGCTGTCTGGCTCGAAGTGCTTATCCTCCACTTGCGCGTCCATGCCGGGGAAGCCGATCTCGCCGTCCTGGCCATCCAACCCTCGAGCCCATTCGGAGCGGTCGATAACGATGTTGGCGTGGTGCACCACTTTTTTGTTGCCCGGCAGGATCTCAACTGCGCTTACGTAGCGCGTGCTCGTGATCGGCAGACGAAACACAAAATTCCGAAAAACATCAGGACCGCCCGCGCGCAGCAGATAAGGCCGTGGCATCTTCACCACCAGGTCCGGCTCGCCAAGCTGCCAGCCTTCATGGTAGGAGGGTGCAGGGGGCAAGCTGGCAGGGTTGCCTTCAGGCGCTCCCTGCTCAGCCCATTCTTCGAGAGTCTTGATCTGCTCGTCCGTCAAGCGGCGCTCACCGGCAATGCGGACGTAGCCAGGCTCCGGCGGCCAGGGGGGCATGTAACGTCTGGCAGTAACGGCAGCAATTTGACCTGCCCGGTTCCTCGCTTCGGCATAGGTGAGCAAACTGAAGGGACCGGAGCCGCCCGGATGGTGGCAGTCCGCGCAGTTCTTGTAGAGGATGGGCGCGATTTCGTTGAAAGTCACCGCAGGGCTTGTTTGCGGGTGCGCCAAGCTGGGACTCACGGCTCCCAAAGCAATGACTGCTGCGAATGCCACCAGACTGAGCGCAGCCAGGAGCGGTGGTGGGTGGCGTGGCTTTGCCGTCTGCTGCCTTGAAAATAGCGGGGTAGACCCCCTCACCCGGCTCTCCCGCGATGGCGTGATCGCCACCCTCTCCCCCAAGGGGGCGAGGGCTATTGTTTGGTTGTTTTCATGCGGTGCAGCGGACCTTGCTTCATGCATAGGACTGCTCGAAATAGCCGGCTGCTTGACCAAGAAGCCGACCAGACCGATCACGGATGCAGCTTCTCCTTATTCTCCAGCATCTTGATGAACCGGTCGATTCGTTTGGCCCGAGTATCAGCCCTCTTGGCGGTCTGAATTCTGAAAAGAACGGCGTATCGGTTCGCACCATCGAGGGTGGCGAAAAAGTCTTTCGCTCGCGCATTTCTATCTAATGCCGCTTGAAGGTCAGGCGGCACTGTCGCACGGCTGGGCGAGTCGTAGGCTGCGTCCCAACGTCCGTCCGCTTTGGCGCTTTCAATCGCCTTGAGTCCGGCAGGTTTCATCTCGCCTGCTTGGATCAGTGCCAACGCTTTCTCTCGGTTGATCCTTGACCAGATGCTCTTCTTTGTGCGCGGCGTGAACTTCTGCAGCCAAGTGTTTTCGCTCTCGCTTTTCTTTTGCGCGTCTATCCACCCGTAGCACAGAGCCACCTCGAGTGCTTCACTGTACGTGAGGGACTGCACCCGAGACGCCTTCTTTGCCAGCCTCAACCACAAGCCCGACGAGGTGGCGTGGTTCTTGCCCAGCCAAGTCGCCCAGGCCTTCGGGTGCTCAAACAGCAGGATAGGCTCACCCTCCGTCGTGGCGGCCTTCCTCATCACCCTGCCTAGTGCGGCGCCGGACGTCATTTCAAATCCTGGATAAAGCAGCCGACCGCGCGGGTGGTTTGGATCGAGACCGCGCTGCCTTGGACGATGGCCTGAAGGACATCCTCGAGGTCGTGGGTAGTGGGGGCGGGCCGCGTCTTGCCGAAGTCCACGTACTGGTCGTCGATGCGCCCGCGATAAACCATGCGGCCCGTCCCGACAAGGTCTCCGGGCGCACCTGAGGGTGCCGGCGCGAAGACGGCCGCCTCCGGAGTGACCTTGGCGCCCGTCATTTTGACGAGGGCATGTTCGTTGTCGCGAAGAGCTGCAACGTGGTAACCGTAGTCATGCATGTGCTGGCGTATCTCTTCCGATGGCTCGCTGGGATCCACGTACACCAGCGCGAAAGCGACGCCTTGTGAGGCAAACTTTTGAACCAGTCGTCCGACCTCAGGCGCGTAGCGATTGGAAATTGGACAGTCCGCGCGGACGAAGAGGAAAACGGTTGCCTTGGCGCCGGTCGCAGCGAATGGGTCAACAGGCTGCCCGGCGAGATCCGTCAGGCGCATCGAACTCCCCCCTCCGGCCCGAGTTGCCGCCGCACCCGCAGCGAAAGAAGCCACAAGCACCACTAAGGGAAGCATTCTGTACAAGCGACGACTAATCATGGAAACGGCCGTACTCTACTCCGGCATTGCCGACTGTCGATTTCCGATTGCCGATTTGCAGGAGCCGGACCCGGCGGAGTGTCCATCGCTAATCGCCAACCATCAATCAGCAACCATTTTACACCCACGGCGCGGCGCCGAATCTGAAGGGACGAACGGCAGTGGGAGATTAGATGCCCCACTTGGTCACCGGGGCCCCGGCGCTAAGGGTGCCAGCCCGGAGGCAACGGCAATTCCAAAAATGATTGAGGAGAAAGAATTGGAATGCCCTGGAAAGGATTGAGCGCAAGCAGGTCAGCATCGCCAGTG
>DATJKY010000385.1:0-2227 GCA_035490955.1 Terriglobia bacterium
AACGGAAGTAGGTATGTGCGAGCTCGCAGCCATGATGAAGCGAGAGACAAAGGCGCGATTTTGCCTCGTTGGCCTGGAGCTGATGGACTTTAACCGAGCCTGGATTCAACCTGAGGTCGACCTTTACCTCACCACGCACGCTGACCTCGCTGCCGAACTGGAGTTAGCCGGCGCCCCTTCTGAAAAGATAGTCACTTGCGGTCAGCCCATCGACCCTGCATTCGCCTCGGCGGTCGACCGGGAAACAACTCGGGCCCGCCTCTCCGTCGAACCCCGCGTTCCCCTGTTGCTGATCCTTTTCGGCGGAACCGGCTTTGGAAGACCGCTCGAAATCCTGCGCGAGGTGCGCAAGACACGGCAGCCCTTGCAAATAGTATTCATCACCGGCAGGAACTTCCGTTTAGAGAAACGCGTTCGCGAAGCTTGCCGGAATCTCCCGCGCCACCGGGTGCTCGGTTGGGTGGACAACATGCAAGAATGGATGGTCGCCGCAGACCTTCTGGTGAGCAAGCCGGGTGGAAACACACTAGCAGAGGCCTTCGCTTGCGGGCTGCCGATGCTGGCGTTTGATCCTCTTCCCGGCAATGAGCGCCGCACCTGCAGGTGGATTGAGAAGTGGGGCGCAGGCCGCTGGGTCAAGCGCCGCGAAGACCTTGCTCCGACCATCGAGAGACTATTGACCCATGCCGAGGAACTAGGCTGTCTCAGGGAACGGGCGCGAGCGCTGGCACGCCCCCACGCCGCCTATGACGCAGCGGCAACTATTCTCCGGCGCTGGGCACAGAAGCGGGAGTCAGGAGTCAAAAGTCAGGAGTAGAATGAAACCCACTCGGAAGGGAGTTTCTTCATTCTGACTCCTGGCCGCTGACTTCTTCTTTAGTCGAAAATCCAAAATCGATTAGGCCAGTACCAGATCGGGATGGTACACCCTTCCTGTAACATGGCGGGCCACCGCAATCAGCCGACGCTCGGCGTCAAGGATCTTGAGGACGCTCATGACCGGCGCCCGAGCCGCCCAATCCTCACGGTCCGAACGGAACGCATGCGCCAGCTCAAACGCGTGCCCATGACGAACGCTCATCTCTTCACGCCCTCGAACCACGAGCGCCGGGCATTCAGGCAGAAGCGCCTCCAGAGGAACGCGCCACGCGTCGAGCTTTCCAAGTCGCTCCGATTCCTCGAGCGTCGCCAGTGTGACGGCCCGGTTCTCGGTGAACTCAGCCACCGCCGTGCGCCGCAGGCTAGCGAGGTGCGCTGGACAACCTAGCCTCTGACCGATGTCATGAGCCAGTGAGCGCACATAAGTGCCGCCTGAGCACTCGACGGCAAAGCCCACCGAGTCAACTTGCACGCTCAACAACTCCAAAGCGTACACCTCTACGTCGACTGGCGCCAGCGCAACAGGCTTGCGCTGCCGCGCCAGTTCATAGGCACGGACGCCACCCACACGCTTGGCTGAAAAAGGTGGAGGTGTCTGCATGAAGCGACCTGTGAAGTCACGAAAGACCCGCTCCACAGTGACGGGGTCGAGGTGCGGCGTAACGCTCTCCGAGGAAGGCTGCCCGGTCGCGTCGTAGGTATCGGTGGCGTGCCCGAACCGAATCGTCCCCTGGTAGGCCTTGCGCGACTTCAGATAGAACTGCGCAAAGCGCGTGGCTTTTCCCACCGACAGGGGCAGCACACCGGTGGCAAAAGGATCCAGGGTTCCGAAATGACCGACCTGGCGAGTGCGCACTAGCCGGCGCAATGCTGCAACCACATCATGGGATGTCCAGCCCGCAGGCTTGTCGATAATGAAGACGCCGCACACTTCGCGATTCGGAGGTTCGGGACTCATCCATTTTCGATTTTGGATTTCCGATTTTGGATTGAACAAAGGGCGCCGCGCCCGGTCTCTAGTCGAAAATCCAAAATTAATTACGCTTCAGATCTCGCAGCAGAGTTTCCATTCTGCTGGCCTCTTCCGAGCTGCGATCCAGGACGAAAATCAGATCGGGGACACGATGAAGTCTGAGCCGATGGGACACCTCGCGGCGCACGTAGCCCACGGCGGACGTCAGCCCTTCCAGAGTCCGCTGCTGGGCAGCCTCATCGCCCAACACAGAAACCCAGACGCGCGCGTGATGCAAGTCGTGGCTCAAGTCGACGCGCGTTACGGTGGTGAAGCCGATGCGGGGATCCTTAAGCTCGCCACTGATCATTCCCTCCACTTCTACGCGGATCTTAT
>DATJKY010000386.1:0-6907 GCA_035490955.1 Terriglobia bacterium
TCAACGCTTTACCGGCCACGTTCTCACCTGATATGTGGGCGCATCAGTATGATCAACAACCGAACCAGGTGCTCTGTAGCCTGCAAGACAGAGACTGGACTACGAATGGACCGGAATCCAACATTTTCGGCTTAGAGCCCAACTTCGGTTGTTGCACAGCCAACATGCATCAAGGCTGGCCGAAGCTCGTAGCCAGTCTGTGGATGGCCACGCCCGATGACGGCCTGGCTGCCGTGGCCTATTCGCCCAGCGACGTGAGCACGGTGCTGGGAAATGGACTGGGCGTAAACATCCGCGAAGAGACGACTTATCCGTTTCGGGGCGAGATTAGTTTCACTGTGAACCCAGCAGCACCGGCCGAGTTTCCGCTGTTGCTCCGCATTCCAGGCTGGGCCGAGGAAGCCACCGTGACCGTCAATGGCCAGCGCCTGGAGGGCGTTGAGGCTGCTCAATTCTACAGCATCAGACGCAAGTGGCAGGGCGGTGACAGAGTAGCTCTCACGCTGCCGATGCGTGTGAGGCTGACCCACGGATATGGTAATTCGGTGATTGTCGAGCGCGGCCCGCTCGTATTTTCTCTAAGAATTGGGGAGGATTGGCGCAAGATCGAAAAAGGCATGTCGCGGCCGGCAAGGACACCAGCCGCAGACTGGGAGGTGCACGCCACAACGCCCTGGAACTACGGGTTGATCGTCGACCGTACTGACCTCACGCGTGCCTTCGAGGTGGTTGAGAAGCCTATCGGCGATTTTCCCTTTAGCCCTGCCGGTGCTCCGGTGGAATTGCACGCTAAGGGGCGCCTTATCCAGGAGTGGAAGCTCGCAAACAACTCCGCCGGCCCGTTGCCCAAAAGCCCGGTTACGAGCGGGGAGAGACTCGAGACGATAACTCTGATCCCTTACGGCAGCGCCAAGCTCCGCATTACCACGTTTCCAGAATTAGTAGATTAACTGCTACCCGCGAATTCCGTTTCAGGAGCACAGGACCCGCCATCCGTCACCAGATTCTACAAAATCGATTTGGAGAAGTTCAACAGTGTGGTAGTCCCGCAGACTGCTGGCCGATGTTCCTACACCGTTTTGTTCGTCACATTCCAGTAGACGGCGTAGCGCTCGCCGAACAGCTTGTACAGTGGGGTCAAGGTGACACTCTCCGCTTGACCCGTCGTGCGAAAGGTCAGCACCTGGCCCGATACTGACTCTACCCAAGAGGCCGGGCCGGTCGAACTGGCCTTCATCTGGGGCGCGGGAACTGGGCTACCGCCTGGACTTGTGTCGTAGCCGACATACGTCATCGTCGGGGTGGGTTTCTGGGACCCCAGCCGGCCAGCCAGCACCAGCGGACCGTACATGACAGCCTGCAGGCTCGGATCATCGGGTATGGTTTCGACATGCAGGCTCATCGGCAGCTCGAGCTCAAGCCGGTCACCATCGTTCCACGCACGGTTCACCGACAGGTAGCTTGAAGGACTGGCGAAGACCGGCAATGGCGTTCCGTTCAATCTCAGGCTTCCGCCGCGCGTCGCCCAGTAAGGTATGCGAACGTTGAGCGTCATCACGGTGGGCTTCTGGGTGTGAACGACGAGGGTGGTTCCCTCCTGTTCGGGGAATCTCGTCTCCTGGTGCAAATGTACGTTCTTCTCCGGCCACTTCACCTCCGACGGAATGAAGAGATTGACGAAAATACCCCGCTCGTCGTGGAAATAGATGGTGTCGCCGAATTTCGCAAATTCTTCGGCACCCGTGCCGGTGCAGCACCAGAAGGAGTCGTAAGCGGTATTGAAATACTTCCAGTAGCCCGAACCGAGGGGCAGGAAGTAGCTCTTCATACCATCACCGTCCTGGGTGCCTAGCCGGTGGTTCATGAGGACACGTTCGTAGTAGTCCATGGCGCGAGGATCCGCGGTCCAGCCGAAGATGTGCCGCGTCAGTTTCAGCATGTTGTAAGCGCAACAGCACTCCTCGGTGTTTTCGCCGAGTTCGCTCGCGAGCTTGCCCGGATCGGTGCGCCAGTGTTCCTCGTTGCTTGTGCCTCCCGTACAGTAGGTACGCTCGCTCGTCACCTCATCCCAGAAATAGGAGGCGATGTTGCGATAACGCTCGTCGGCGGTCAGCTCATAACGGCGGGCCGCGCCGATAACTTGGGGAATGTGGGTGTTGGCATGGAGACCCTTCAGTTCATCGCGATGGGCGGCCAGCGGATCGAAGAACATCCTCTTTTCAAATAAGCCTGCCATGTCCAAGTAACAAGGTTTGCCGGTGACAGCGTAGAGGTTAGAGAGTACTTCATTCATGCCGCCGTACTCCGTCTGTAGAATCCGCTGCATGTGCTCGTCGCTGATGCTCTCATGCCATTTGCTGACCCACCCGGCCATTGCCTCAACGGTCGAGAGCGCTTGCTCGTTACCACAATAGAGGTACATGTCCAGGTGCCCGGCCATGATCTTGTGATACGTGTAAAAGGGAGCCCACACCTTCTGCAAGGTCCGGAGCCGGCCGAAGAGATCTTCCGGAAAAGCGCTCAGATATCCGTTCTTGTTTGCCTGCTGACACTTCGCGAGCTCCGCCACCATGGAGTTGGCCTTCGCCTTGACTTCATCGTTCCCGGTGCTGGCGTGGGTGAAGGCGCATGCGGAAAGGTAGTGACCGGTGAAATGCCCTCGAAGTTCGCAGTCAGGTTTCTCCCATCCTCCAAGCGGCTGAGCAGATGTTAGAAGTCCGGCCGTGATGCGGAAAGTGTGAAGCAGGCGATCGGAAGGAAGCGAGAGCAGCCACTTTGTGTTCGTCTCCATGCCATCTCGAAAGGGACCATCGAGAAGCCGGACCTGCCGCAGAGGAAAGGGCTCAGTGGCCCACGGGACGCGTTCCCTCGGATTGCGGTTTTCCGGAGCTTGGGAGGCGTCGACGACGGGGTCCTGGGCCGCCCATTTGAAATCGCTGCCGGGCAAGACTGACGCTCCTGCGGCTGCCGCCGCGGCTGAAACGAATTGCCTGCGCGTGATGCGATGGGGTCGTTTCATCGGGTTACCTCCTTAATGTGCTCTGGGACACGCCCTGACAGGGCCTGGTAGTAGCAGGGGCAACCGTCCCCGGAAACGTTCACCACCACAGACCGCATCACAACCCTGAAAGGGTCGCATGTTCCATCACGTTCAGATGCGGCGTTCGTCGTATTCCACCCCATGCTTGCGGAGAGATTGAACGAGCTCCTCCTGGAATGACCTTATGCGGTGACTGTCAGAATGTTACCTCCACTGGCTTCCCGTCGAACACCACGGAGCGACTTAGGCCTTCCGGTGCTATCTCGATGTTGATTCTTCTCATGAGAGAAGGAAGTGGTCTGGACCCTCCTGCAAGGGCAATGCGAAGGCGCCGGCTACGGTCGCTCCAGTCAAACTTGACGCGAATGAATTCTCCCCGCTCGTAATCGAAGGTTATGCCGTCGTCTTCGTACATCAAGAAGCTTCCGTCCGCGCCAGGGTAGACGCGGATCGCGAGCGGGTCGTTGGTAATCTCCTCCGTGTATTGCTTCTCCGGCCCGAAGGGAACAACAGCTCCCGCCCGCACGTAGATCGGCATCGTCGCCAGATCGACTGCGCGGACGATCTCCCGCCCACCTTCCACAGGTGCTGCGGTCCAGAAATCGTACCAAAGGCCCCGAGGCACGTACAGTTTTCGGGAGGCCGTACCCTTCTCGGTGACGGGCGCAACAAGGATGTCAGGTCCCCACATGTATTCGTCGCTACGTTCCACGGCGCGAGGGTCATCAGGGTAATGCAGCCAGAGCGCGCGCATGATTGGCATACCCGTGTCGTGCGCCTCGCGCACCACGGAGTAAAGGTACGGCATCATCCGATAACGCAGATCGAGGTACCTTCGGCAGACGGGCTCCACATCGGGATTGCTAAACTCTTTGCGCTCGGGAAGTCCCGCCGGGCTGTGATAACGCTCCAGTTCGATGGGACCAGGATCACCCGTGTTCCAACCCCAGGGCAGTCGCAGCTTCCAGGTGCGTCCATGCGAACGAAACAGAGGACAGAAGGAACTGAACTGGAACCAACGAATGTATAGCTCGCCGGTGAGCTCCGGTGTGGTCACGAAGCCACCGGTGTCGGTTCCCCAAAAGGGCTCTCCGGTGAGGCTCGTGTTGATTCCCACAGGCACTTGAGCTGCGAGTGTTTTCCACGTTGAGTCCACGTCGCCGGACCACAGCCAGGCATATCGCTGCATGCCGGCGTAACCATTGCGGTGCAATGCGTAGGGTCGCTGGTTGGGTCTTTCAAGTTGCGGCCCCTCCCAGTACAACCGGTTGCGCGCGAGCCGCGGCTCCACGTCCAGTTTGTCGCCCTCATCAGGCCACCAACCGTCAATTCCCAGACGGAAGACCGTAAGATGCTTGGTCCACACATTGGCCGCCGCGTTCTCGTCGGTGGGATCGACTGGCTGGTCCACGCTGCCGTGCAGACCCTCCGGTGGATTCACCACGTGCAGCACTACGTGGAAGTTCTCCTGGTGCAACTTCTCAATAATCTCGGCCGGATCTGGGAATGCGCGTTCGTTAAAGGCGAATGATCCATGACCGGTGTTCCAGCCCGAGGGACAGAATCCTGTACCCAGGTAGATGAAGACGTCGCAGGGAAGCCTCTTCTCCCGGAAGGACTTGGCCTCAGACAGGACCTCCTCGCGACTGGCCAGGGTCCGGTGCGATTGCTGGTAGCCCAGCGCCCAAAGCGGTGGCATGTGGGGGTATCCGGTGAGGTTCGCATATCCGGCCATGATCTCCGCAGGATCCCGACTCACAACGACAAAAACATCGAGCGGCACCGGCGCCTGCGGTTCTCGAGGCTCAAAGCGTCCGGTTTCGCCGCTAAGATCAAAGCCTCCGAACGGCAGATGGAAGAGCAGTCCCCAGCCCGAAGTCCCTATCAGCCAGGGGATGGGGACGCGGGCGCCGATGACGTTGAGCTCGGGCAGACTCTGTCCATTCTTCAGAGGGTACAACCCTCCCCGGCGGTCAAATTGCTGGCCACCTTCACCCAGTCCGAATGCTGGTGCCCCTCCGAGGAAGAAAGTCAGTTCACTTGAATGAGAGCCCATGGTCAATTGTTGGACAATTCGTCCTTGGAGGTCCGCAAAGGTCACTGCCAGGGGGTCGGAAGAAATTGTCAACCGCATTGCCGCGAGGTCAATATGACGTGCGCCGTTTAGAGAACGGGTTCGAAGTAGGGGCTGCGGCCACGGCCTCTTCACAATGATCGGTTCGTCCGCCATGGTCGGGGTTGAGCGATCGGGCTGGATCGGCATTGCGCTGACCCGAACAGTGTGGTCGGTGACAGCGGTGATCGTCAGTTCCACAGGCTGGCCGGCAATCGTTAGCGGCCGGGCAGACGCGGCCGACTGCTGAACCTTTGCGATGCAAAGCGCGGCACGGGCGGTGGAGCCTGCCGTAACGGTTTCGACCAGAAGCAGGGCGACACTGAAAAGAGGTCTGACAGGCTGCTGAAAAAGGACTCCGAGGATGTCATCCCGATCCCGCCGTGGCGGGAGAGGGATTCGCTTTTGTTGTGAAGAAAAGAAGAAGCAGATTCCTCGCTTCGTTCGGAATGACAGGTCGGGGACTTTCATCTTTTTCACACGCGCTGTTTCGCCCTGAGAATGATCTTCGCCATGATGTCCCGGTACCGGTCAAAGGTGTCGTCCACGACGGTAACGGTGGGGATCTGAAGATCATCCAGCCCGAGAGTTTTGGTATCGAAGCGGTGGAACCCCGATTCGTGAACTCCGCTCGAGCCCCGGCCCGGCGCCGGGTGGCTAAGGTGCTGAAAAGCGCGAGCGTACTTCGTTACTGCCTGCGGATAGGCAGACTCGGACAAAACCTGGAACAGCGGTATGAAGCCCATCAGCCCATCGTAGTGCATCTCACCGCAGGCGAGCACGCCCGGGTATTTCTTGCGCAGATCCTCGACCAGGCGGCGCGTCCCCTCGTGCATGTCCGCCTTAGTGTTATTCACCCATCCGCCCACGATGTCCAGAAAGTAGGCGTCCACGTTAAAGCGCTCGATAATGTCCGAGATGCGGTGGAAAAGCCACTCGCGCCACGAGTCCACTCCCAGGTTCATATACGACATACCACCCTCAAAGTGGCGGTCGTTGTCCCAGTCAACGTAGTTGAGCTCGAACGGGTCACCGTCGATTTGAGCCGTCGCCGCGTCGGCAAGACGAGGATAAACATCCAGGTGCTGGGCGGCGGAGTTGGCGCCGAACATAGGCATGAAATGAAACCCCAGCCGCTGGCCTTGCTGGATGAGATTTCGAAACCCCGCTTCTCCACCCAAGCGCGGATCGGGCTCGTACACCGGGTAGTCCCAGTAGTAGCGCCCGTCCCAGGCGGGTAAGAAGACCAGCACTTGCCGGGCGGGTATCTTGGTGGCTACCCATTGGAGAATCTGCAGTGTCTTCGAGAAGTCGTTGAAGGTGTAGCCCGTCCAGTGCATCCCATGGGGAGCCAAGACCAGCTTCACCTGGCGCAACCATGCGGGGACATCGTCGCGCTTTTCCCAGTCGGGGATTCCGAACGCGCGCTCGACGTGGTCGTAGTGCAATCGCATGGCCTCTTCAAGGCTGTTGGACGTGCCTAAGCGCCACAACGGACCCTGCAACATGCCCGACTTCTTCCACCCCGGAGCCTCGAACACCATCTCCGCGCGGTAGGCGTTTTCTCCCGGCTGGAGATAGATCCTGTTGGCATGCACACGTGGGTTGAGGGCGGAGAGAAAGAAATAGTCCTGCTCGGCCTTTTGGATCACCGCGAGTGGAGTATTCATCCCGTGGGCGGTGAAGAGATCGCCGCCACCGAAAGGATAGCCCAGCAGTACCTCATCGTCTTTGGGATCGAAGAAGCTCTGACC
>DATJKY010000387.1:0-5545 GCA_035490955.1 Terriglobia bacterium
TGGGAGTCTTCGGGCGAGGCGCGGCGTATGGGATCTACCTGATTATTGATACGCTCTGGTGTGTGTCGTCAAAATCAAGCCGACTCTCAAAATCAGCAAGTTGCAGACAGTCGCCTTCAGTCGCGTAGACTGTTTCGCTGACCCGTCTTCTTCCGGCTTTCTTCTCTTGGTTCGGCGCGTTCTTCCGCTCTCGGAATGATCTCGGACTTGAGCTTGTCGCCTTACGTCATCAGCTCGCGGTTCTCAAACCCAAGAACCCTCGACCCCGGTTGAGCAGGTGGGATCGCCTGTTCTGGCTAACACTCCGGCGCCCAGCTTGGCGAGAATTCGGTAATGAAACGGTCTGGCCTAACAAGACCGTTCCCCTGGCTTCTGTTCCAATGCAACGATCTTACACCAGGCGGCGCGAAGTTAACAGTGCAGAGAATAGCCACGGGGACGCGTACTGGCAGTAATCGCCTCGCTCCGACGAAAGAAGCCAACACCTCGGCAATGCCTCGAACGCTTCGCCTGGCGTAGTCGCAGATTCTCCTCATGAAATTCAGCGTGTGGAAAAGGCCGTGATTAGAGCCATTGAGCATCTTGTTTGCTTTCACCGGCGATACTCTGTAAGTCGTTGCTGCTGAAGAAGTTCCCAGCGCGCCTTGGGATATGGAATGAAAAGTCGCCTTTCTGGAAACGATCTGTGGTCGCGTGATACCTAACGGGCACAAGCTCCTTCCGGCCGACTGAAGGCTGACAGAAGTCGTCTTCCCATCATCCGGCTCGGCAGGCCTGGGGCAAACCGGTCGTTGATAGCGGTCACGGCGTGGGCGGCTACGCCAAGCGCAGAGAACTGAGATCTGCGTCAATCGACAATCAGCAGTCGGCAATGAGAACCCGACTACGCGCTCGCGCCACGGCGGGCCTTCAATTCCGCTAGCATCTGTTCGATCCGGTCTTCGCGCTCGAGCTTTGCCAGCCGCCCGTCCAGGTCGTCCTTCACCATTTCCGACTTCGCCTGGCTGACAGCCTCGCCGCGCAGCACCTTCTGCTTCATACGATCGAAGGCCGCGAGCGTCGACCGCTCGCCCGCCGCCAGTTGTGCATCGCTGGCTCTCGTGACGGCGCGGGACCGACGGTGCTGAGCGATCAACAAATCGATTCTCGACTTCGCTTCCGACAGCTTCTGCTCGAGCTTGGCAAGCGCCGATTTGAGGTTTTCAACTTCGACTCGTTGATTGGACAACTGCTCATTGAAGCTCACCGCCATCTCCGTGTAGCTCTGGTGTCGTTCCAGGGCAGCGCGAGCCAGGTCGTCTTGTTTCTTGTCGACCGCCAGCTCCGCCTTGCGCATCCACTCCGCTGCTTTGGTTTCGTTCTCTGCCTGCTTTTTTTCGAGTAAGTGTTGATCGGCCATCGCCACTGCCACCTGGGTCTTGACCTGCAAGAGCTGGTTTTCCATGTCGAGGATGAGCTGCTTCAGCATCTTTTCCGGTTCCTCGGCTTTGTCGATCAGATCATTAAGGTTGGCGCGCACCAACGTTGAGACTCTCTCCAGTAGTGCCATGGTCTTCCTCCTAGTGTTAACGACTCTAAAATCAGTGCCTCGAATTCCGGGCGCTCTCTCGTGGGAGGAGCGCCCGGAAAACACGCTTCTACTTCTGGTCGGCTCCCGAAGGAGCTTGCGGCGGCTTGGGGGACTTGTCGCCGATCAGGCGGACCTTCGAAAGCAGCTCGCTCAATTGCATCCCGGAAAGGGCCTCGAACAGGGCTGGGACCTGGGCGGCGACCTTGGTCATGTCGCCGGTCAGCTTGTACATTCCTGCCGCGTCGCCGTCGCCCGTGGAGACGATGGTGATCTTATCAACGTTGGCGAGCGGGGTGGCCATGGCCCGTACCACCTCGGGCAAATTGGTAATCAGCTTGTCGACCACCGCGGCCTGGTTGTACTCCTGGTAGGCCTCTGCCTTAACGTTCATGGCCTTCGCTTCAGCCTCCCCCTTCTTGAAGATGATCTCGGCTTCAGCCTCCCCCTGGGCCCGAATGGAGGACGCCTTGCCCTCTGCCTCGGCGATCAGCCGCTGCTTCTCGGCCGCCGCCAGGGTCTCGATGCGCTGCCGTTCGATTTCTGCCTGCTTGAGCAAGGTGGCGATGAGTTCCTTCTCGCGCCGCAGGATCTCGGCCTCCTGCACCTTCACCTGCTGCTCCTTCTCCACTTGTTGGATCTTCACCGATTCGGCCATCATTTGCTGCTGCATGATGTTGGTCTCGATATCGTAAGCCTTATCGGCCATCGCCTGCTGTTTTTTCACCGCTTCGAGGTAGCTCGCCTTTTTCACCTCTAGATCGCGCTGCGACTCGGCCTGCTTGGCGAGCGAGAGGGTCTCTGCCAGCACCCGCTCCTGGTCCGCTTGAGCTTTGGCCGTGGCCGCATCGCGCTGCGCCTGCGCGCGCCGGATCTGAGTGTCGCGCTCGGCCTCGGCGGCCGCTACGTCCGCGTCGCGCCGGATACGGGCCACATCCGGCTTGCCCATATTGGTGATGTACTCATTCTTGTCGCACACCTCCTTAATCGTGAACGAGATCACTTCCAGGCCCATTTTGTTCATGTCCTCAGCGCAGGTGGAACGCATGCGCTCCGCCACCATCTCCGGCTGCTTGACGATTTCCTCCACCGTCAACTGGCCGATGATGCCGCGCAGGTGGCCTTCCATGACCAGGCGGATCAACCCCTCGCGCTGCTCCGGCGGCTTGGTCAGAAACTGCTCGGACGCGGTACGAATCGACTCCGGGTCCGACTTTACTTTGATCTGCGCCACTGCTTCCACCGTCACCGCCACGCCCTGCTTGGTATAGAGATCCTGCCGTGGCGCCACGTCAAAAGACATCAGTTCGAGCGACAGCTCACGGCAGCTCTCGAGCATGGGAAAGATCACCGTACCCCCGCCCTTGATCACGCGCGTGCCGCGGAACCCGTAAACGACCAGAGCCTCATGCGGCCCGGCCTTACGAAACAACTTGGCCATGAGCGCCATGAGCAAGAGAGTGGCTAGTACGACTAACCCTACAACTACCCAGATCTCCGTCGGCTTCATATTCCCTCCTTGAACCAAACGTCACTCACCAGCATCGGCATCAGTCCGTAAAGGACCAAGTTCGCTGAACAATGGACGAGTATGACCAGGCTTGGTCTGAAACTCGGCCCAGAACGGCTAACAGAAACCGGTCCCATCCACCTAGAACCACGTCTTCAGCAGCACGACTCCGACGAGAGGTTGATCGCTCACCTGATTGTTGCGAGGTCCGGACCACGCCAGAATCTAACCCAAGCCGACCAAAACTCCGACGGCGCGCGCAGTCTCGATGCTGCGAAGCCTCCACCCATCTAATCCTTGTCTCTCCTTAGCAACGCTCATCAAAGCCTCCTCTACTTTCTCGAAGAGAAGTCACAGTGCCGCTGCTTCGCCCCCCTTCGTCATGTCGTCCCAGCAGCGAACATACGCGATGCCTTTCTCGTATCTCGTCACCACCACTTCCGAACCCTTCTCAATAGCGGTTCCATCCTCGCTGCGGGCGCCGCAGGTGTGCCGCGTTCCGCCCTGCGAATAGACAATCTCGCCGGTGCCGCCCGCGCGGACGGTAACACTGATCGTGCCCAGAACGCCGGTCATTTCGTAATCGGCCTCGTCCAGGATGGTCTCGTGCGCGAGCAGCACGCGGCTGATGAAAGCGAAGACGATCGCGGCCCCGCCGACGCCACTGAGCGTAGCGATAAAGAGGCCCAGCGCAAACCATAGACGCGAGTATTCGGCAAGCAGGTATCCTGTCCCGCCAAACCAGGCCAGGAACGCCATCAGCGTAACGAAGTTAAATGGCGAAAGCTCGCCTGGCCCGCTCCGGACGCTGGCTTTCCCCGCAGTGGGTGCGGCGGGGGCATGGCCGCCGGCAGCACCTGGGCCGGGCACGGGGAGACCACTGCCGTGATGCCCCCCAAAATGCAGCTGGTGCACGTGCAAGTGGAGGTGCCCAGGAAGATGAATCATCCCGCTCAGCAGTGAGACCACGCTGATCGTTAAGCCCACCAGGAAACAGATAAGGTAGAAAGTAGCCCAGTCCATATTCATCATCTCCCCTCTGTCGCAGCGCCATGACCCAGCGCCGCCGGCTTCAGAACCTGCAACAGGCGGTCCGTCAGGCCGGGCGTGTCCAGAATCGCGGCCAGCAAGACCAGACACTTTCTGGTGTCGTCGTGACGCGCGACCTTCAGCAGCGCCTGGCTCACCTCGGCGTCGCGGCGAAAGCGCTCCGCGCCGTTGATCAGCCAGAGGTCGAGCGCGTCATCCGCTACCAGGAAGTCGGACGTCAGTTGCGTGGAGTAACCCTCCGGATCATCCACCAAATAGCCCGGATGCACCTTGAAGAACTTGGCCAGCAGCATCCGGGTCGTGTTGGTCAAGTGCGGGCGCGTGCCGCTCTCGATCTGGGAGAGATAGGACTGGCTGATCGTCTTGCCCAGATCTCTCTTGATGGCGCGCACCACTTCCCACTGGGTCATCTCGCGACCGAGCCCGCGCAGGGTACCCTCCACCGATCTCAAGTAGCGAATTTTGATTCCAAGGGTCATATCACTAATTGCGATCCATATATAACAGATTGCGATTCCTCTTGTCAAGGGCTTATTTGGGTTGGACGTCTTTTCAATGGATTGCGCGTATCTAACAGCTGTCTCTGCCAATAGTCTCGTTCAGACTGAAATCATGGGTCGAGTCTAAAGTCATAATTGAAATTCCTGTTCTGACCATTAAGATTGGCCAAGACGCTCGGGGCTGACGCAAGTGGTTCCTTGGGTCACTTTCCACAATGCCCGTTTATCGTTCCCAATCTGGCTGCGGTCGAGGCGATGCGCCTACGGCCGGCTAAGCTTTCGAACGATAGGATTGTTATTTACGTATCCGACCGACCCTCCGCTTTGCCGACCACACGCTTTCCGCACAACCCGCGTCGGGATATGTGGTGATAACGCCGTGGCAATTGCTTTGAGAAGCGGCCAGGCGTATGCTCCGAGTCGACCGGAAAGTCAAGATAGGGGATTTCCGGCTTGATGCCCTCCTCGGGCCACCAGATGGGGATGCGGTGGTTACGATTTTGGGGCTTTCGTAGGGGAGCGGGAGGCTACGTGGGCGAAACTATTCTAGGCATCGGCCTGATTCTTTTCCTTTCTTTCTTCTTTGCTGCCTTGTTCGAGCGAACCCGTATCCCGGACGTTTTGCTTTTGACCCTGGTTGGAATGGTTCTTGGCCCCCTGACCCATTGGGTACAGCCTCAGGACTGGGGCAAGGTCGGTGGAGTGCTGGGTACTTTTACCTTGGTCGTGATTCTGGGAGAGAGTGGCACCGCGCTGCGGTTAAGTATGATTCTCAAATACATTACGCCGACGCTAAGCCTGACTCTTGCCACCTTTGTCGTCACGGTTGGCGCTGTTTTCCTGGTAGGGCTGTTCGGACTTGGGCTTTCTGTCCTCCTCGCCCTTGCAGTCGGGATGGCGTTGGGAGGTACTTCTTCG